>DLGS01000414.1:17233-22235 GCA_002482815.1 Bacteroidetes bacterium UBA7688 | reverse complement strand
GCTACTTCCCCTTTGTCGCATAAGTCCCATAATTTTTATCTATCAGTCGATGGGATCACTGTTTCCATTATCAAGCCCTACCGAGTGGTGTTCGGCAACAGTTTTAGAAATACGTCGAAAAGCCAAACTGAAACCCAGCGGTTCTGGCGGGTGGATTGCCCAGTAAATCAGTGTGCCAGAGGTAGCGGTAATTGGCCCGGATCACCGTTGTCGGTGAAGGTCGGAAGCTGATTCCCGGCACCACCGACCAGAGTTCATCGAAGATGGGATCGCTGGTTTCCGTGAACTTCCCGACGTTGTAATCTACCCGTTCGACCCGCAGTGCGAGGTTCAGTACGGCGGTGTTCCAGCCAAAAACCCGGCGTCTGACGATCGGATGAACCACATCCAGCCAACCTCCCTGTTGCATCCGTCCAAATTGCTGGGAAAATGTGGTCGGCACGTCCACGCTCGCCCAACACCATTCGCCATTGAGAACCGTTTTGGTAGGCAAAACGGTGTTGAAATCGAGCGCCCACACATCGACGCGACGGCGTTTATCCAGTACCAGACCATCGTCCTGAAATTTGTTAAATACCCCACCCATCCACGAAATGCCGATCTCACCAACCCGACGGCGCTTCAGGGCGGTTTTTAGGGTCACCATGGGTACCCCATTGAAACTTTCTTCAAAGCGATCCGCGTTGGCCTTGGTGGCGGGGAGCCAGGTACGGTTTTCCCCGTTGACGATGATCCGGTCATCAAACCCGTTGGTCACGTAGCCTTCGTAAGCCCAAACCCAGTTGCGCCGGTAAACTTTCCCGTAAATGCCAAATCCGACATTGCTCCAGGTGGAAGGAATAATGGTCGTCGAAGAAAGTGGCCGGTCGATGAACTCCCACTTGGGGCCATCGTGGTTCTGGTTGAACGACCCGATGGGGTTCATAATGATACCCCCGCGCAGGTTCAACATGGGATTCAGTTCAATATCCAAAGCCGCAAATTCGATGTTGATCTCCTTGGTGCCGTCCTCGAATTCCAGTTCCGTCAAAAATTTGATCCGTCGGTTGATCGTTGAAGCCAGGAAGATTGTCATCCGGCGCATTTGAAACGAAAGCCCTTCGGTGACGCCATCCGTTTGCATGTATTGCGTATTGGCCTCCAGATAACCACCGACCGACACGGGTGATTTGCCCACCGACAGAAACGGTCGGTCATAGGTAGCGTCCATATTCAGTTTAAGCTGAACATCTTTGGCCGTTCGCAGGGTCGTGTCCCGACCAAATAATTGATCGAAAGCCGCCGGGTTGGACTTTGTGGTGTCGGTTTGTGCCCACGAGGTTGTCCACACCAGCAGCCCGACCATAAGTCGTAAAATGGTTTTCATGGTTAGCCAACGTGGATAAAAATGGTTTGTGGATCAGTCGATACGCGGTAAGCGGTTAGGTTTTTCTCAGCGGGGCCTTCGGTGACTTTGCCTGAGCTGTCGTACTCGCTGCCGTGCGCCGGGCAGGTCAGGTGACCATCATGGGCGTTGAGTTCGTTCCCCTGATGCGTACATTTCATCAAAACCGCCGAATAGTCGTCAGCACTCCGGCGGTAGAGATAAATCGGGTGTGACTGACCTTTGAGTTCGATTAATATAAACGGGCGGATACTGACTTCCCCCTTTTTGGATACCGCTTCAAATTCTTTTCGGTTGATCTGAATAATTTTACCGTTTAAAACCGGCAATTGGGCGTAATACACGCTTTTGCAGCCCGCTGTAAATAAAGAAAGACCAACAAGGCCGGCACAAGTAGCACCGCAAGATTTCAGAAAAGTCAGGCGGTCGATGGTATAAGTTGATTGCATAAGAAGGTTTCAATAAGAGTGTTTAGAGAGAATTGAGGAACTTGAGGAGTTTTGAACGGTCATCCGAGCTAAGTTGCGCGTAACGTTCAATCGTTTTGGCGGCTTCGCCACCGTGCAAGCGAACGGCTTCGTCCGCCGACCGGGCGCGTCCGTCGTGCAGCAAATATTCCTGCCCGCCCTGCGAGTTTTTCGACAAACCCAGTCCCCAAAGCGGAGGAGTTCGCCACTCGGCGGTTTTAGCAGTACCTTCGGTATACCCATCGTCGAGCCCCTTACCCATGTCGTGCAGCAGCAAATCCGTGTAAGGCGCAAACGTCTTTTTTGACAAGACGGCCACGTCCGATTGGGGCGTTGTCCACTCCGGCGTGTGGCATTTGGCGCAGCCTACCTGCACAAATAGTTGCTTGCCAGCGATGACATTAGCATCTGCGGCATTACGCTGGACCGGTACGCGCAATGTGCGCAGGTAAAAAACCACATCGTTGACCCGCGACCCTGGTACTTCCGGATCGGGAACACCATCGCCCGCCTGGCCGGAAACCGCGTAATTAATCGGATCGACGGGATCGAACGGGCTGGTGATGCCCATATCCTGCTTATAGGCATTGACGGTCTGGTGCAACAGATCGACGGCGGCCGCTTTTTTTCCAAACCGGCCGATGTAACGCGGTGAATGTCCCGCCGTAGTTTGCGGTTTATGAAACCATTGCGGTTGAAAGTAGGCCGGAGCGTCGATCAGGTTGGGAACCCCGGAAATGCCGTCATTATCCTTGTCATCCGGATCAGCATTGGCCAGTATCTGTTCATCAGACAAAGCGCCCAATAATCCCAGGCCCGTATTGGCTGGTGGCGTAAATCGGGAAAAAGTGGCTCCTACAGGTATTGTCTCTGGAGAGTGTCCCCCAATGGCCCGGTTCTGAAGCTGAGGTCCGCCCATCTGCATAAATGTATTTCCCGTTTCATCAATCTGACCAAAACGGGTTAGGGTGGTAAATGGGTGACCTTTCCCATCACCCGCGTGGCAACTCCCACAGGAGGTAGCTACGAAAGTAGGTCCCAGGCCGGTAGCGGCGGTGAAAACTTCATTATTAAAGGCTACATCACCCCGCAAAAACTGGGCATTTTGTTCGGGGGTCAAATCACCGATTGGACCATCAAGTAATTGGTCGTCGGCCGGTGTTCCGGGTAGCAGGGCATCACAGGCACTGACCAACCAGAACAGGCTGCTCAAGATGAGCAAAACGGATATGGTTTTCATGAAGAGTCGATTTAAAGTATTCCCCCTTACTAGGAGTACTGGGTAACAGGCTATAGTGGCCGGTTCGGGCAAAGCGGGAGTGACTTTTGCCCGAGTACAGCAAAATTGACATGAACAACCGCACATACTAACCTGGCTTATTCCACACCAGGAATAAGCAGATAGAGTCCAGCAGTAATTGGGTAAAATGGATTAAAGAATCGGGGGACCTCGTGGTGAAAAAGTGAAGAAAACGGATGACCAACTTCTGGCTGTATATTGAAAAATCCGACTGATTGTCGTATCAGTTACCCACGGAGTAAATTCAAACTGAAGAAAATCATACGGAAGATAGCTTACGTGGCCGAACGATTGCAGTAAGGTCAGCTCGTTTCGGGTGTGATTATTCGGTAAGTAGGGGCAATTTCCTTTTGTTGGCCAATGCGGGTGAGCGTGCACAATAACCCGTCCATCCGCCAGCCGATGGGCGTGCTGAAAAAAGACGTTATTAAACAGGATCAGCGCGTAAAATGCGAAGAGCAGGCTTGCTAACGGTCGACGGATCGAATTGAGTGCAGTCACTGGATAGGGACTAAGAGTCAGTAAGATAGCGGTTTTTTAGGAAGTATAATAAAAGCGGTCGATAGTTTATAAATTTTGCAGTAATACAATGAAAGGTGGCGACTATACAGGTTTATATTTTTTTGGCCTTTTTAAAACGAATTGGCCAGCAATCCCCGAATGCCTCTCTCTCGTAGGCTGAACGACCGGGTTACCGGCACAGTTGCATTGACGGCTTGGCTTTCGGAGTGATTGATGATTTTATTAGGTTAACTGTTACACTAAATACTAGTTTAAACGGTCTTTCGTGAAAGCCTGTAGATGCCCCATCAGGCTGTTGGTGCAAGAATCACAACGCTTGCCATGCCTGGGAAATAACCATATGGATCTGAGGTAAAAAAAGGCAAGAAAAAATGAGCAAGTTCGGTGATTCCCATCGCCGTAAAAAATGTCTAGGAAAGATAGTAACCGAAGTTATTGCTCCGCTTCACCAGAAACGGAATGAGAAGCCAGGTTCCTGCAAAAGCGTAAAGCAGATAAGCGAGAAGCGAATTTGCTTCTGGGACAGGCACCCTGGTAATTTCAGAAAGCCGGGGGAAAAAGTTCATCCGACGCTCTTCGTATTTATGCAGAACAAAGAAAGCAAGTGATAGGAAGTAAGGAACTTTAAAGGTCGCAAAAGAGGGTTTTGTTGATATAATCAGCCATTGAATAAAACCGCCTAAAAAACCGGACGCAAAAAAGAACATAGGCAGGAGCCCAAGTAGTATATAGCCAAGCACCAGCACCGCTATTGTAAAAAGTAGGGCTGCAATAACAGTTAATGTATCTTTTTTCATTTGGTGAAATTTTAGTAACACCTATTTATGATTCGCTGAACTAGTTTTATCCATTCCCTAATTTGAGCAGACGCTGAACTTGCACGGCCTGGAATAATTTTCCCCGTCGCGTGCGAAAACCGTGTTCGTTGAGTGTATTGGCAATAGTGGTCCAGGATTGAGCGACCTGTCGCATGGACTGAGCCAGGGCCAGCGCCCGGCGGTTGTTGAGATGCTGGCGGGCATTGAGCTGGCGGACTTCGAGGCCCCGTTGGGTTGCCGCTTGAGTGAGATTGGCCGGCGTACCCAGTTGAAAACCTGCTTTTTTTTTCTGGGCTAAAGCTTGCCGGGTTCGTTCCGAAATTAGCTCCCGCTCGTTCTGGGCCATACTCGCCATCACGCCAATGGTTAGGGTGTTAGCCTGGGGCATGTCCGCACACACAAAAGAAACGCCGGAATCCTTAAGCGTAAAAATAAAAGCAATGTTACGCGTTAGCCGGTCCAGTTTGGCGATCAGCAGCACCGCTCCACTTTGCTTGCAGAAGTCGATCGC
>DLGS01000414.1:16869-17216 GCA_002482815.1 Bacteroidetes bacterium UBA7688 | reverse complement strand
AGTTGGGGTCGGTTATTATTCTTACCCGACTCAATATCTGTGAACTCGGCTAGTGTTTTTCCTTCTTTTCTTAAAAAGGAATTTACACTCGCTTTCTGAGCCTCCAAGCCTAGCCCACTCGCTCCCTGCTTTTGGGTGGAGACGCGGTAATAAACTACATATTGGTTCGAGTGAGTAGGGGTTGAGATCATGTTTACAAAGATAAGGCTGATTTTACATTTTCTAAACGTGCGTTGTGAAAACGTTATAAACTCGAAATTTTCTCTACTTTTATCCGTGAAACACCTTCAAGAGTCAAACTTTGTCGGAAAGGGGAAGGAGGCTTCATTTTTTCTCCCCATTCCAAT
>DLGS01000414.1:0-16839 GCA_002482815.1 Bacteroidetes bacterium UBA7688 | reverse complement strand
ATATAAGGTATGAAGTATGTACCATACTACCGAGTCTCGACGGCTGGTCAGGGGAAAAGCGGATTGGGGCTTTCGGCTCAACGGGAAATCGTACACCGGTTCCTAAAAGCGGATGATGAACTCTTACCTGAATTCATCGAAGTCGAATCCGGTAAGAAAGCCAATCGACCTCAGCTCGCTGCTGCTATCGCTTTTGCCAAACAGCAACGAGCTCGCTTACTGATTGCCAAACTTGACCGGTTAAGCCGCAATGTCTCCTTTATCTTTTCCCTGCGAAATTCCGAGGTCGACTTTGTAGCCTGTGACATTCCTGATGCAAATACCCTCACCGTGGGGATTATGGCAGTGCTGGCCCAGCACGAAAGGGAATTAATAGGTGAACGGACCCGAGCCGCTTTACAGGCCAAGAAAGCACAAGGGCATAAATTGGGGATGCCCAATATCACACCGGCCATTACTCAGAAGGGCCTGGAAATCCGTCAACAAAACGCCCGTACGCATCAGGCCAATTTGCAAGCAGCTGAACTTGTCCGGTTGTATCGCAAAGAAGGACTCACATATTCCGCTGTCGCTGAAAGATTAAACGCCATGGGATATCGCACCCGAAGGGGAAATAAATACTTTGCTATGAGTGCACAAAGATTGGATACAAAAACTAGTTAATTAGTTTTATAAATAACTAAAATTCAGTGATTTATACTTATTTTTTCTTGTTATATAAATTGAATTATGTTAACCTATTTTTTTAATTGTATCTATGATATGATTCTAATTTAATTGTCACAATCAAGTCATTTTCTAAGGATGTGAGTAAATATATTTAAATACTAAAAAAAGGTATGTGCATTTACAAAACGATAGTTAAATTGAAATACTCCAAAATATTCTTATTAAGGTAAAAAATACTCGGTAAAGTGTTTCAAAATACCGTTTGCAAAATTTAATTTCACATAACCGCAAGCATGAATGGAATAATGAAATGTAGTTGGAGGTAGACTACATATGAGTTTCCAAGAGCAAAATCTCAGTCTCCAAGAAGAGGATCTCAACTGCTAAGGATGTCAAACGATTTTCTCCGAAAAAGTCTCTAGGGATTCTAAACAGCTGCAGGAATATGAAAGGATGCTGGATAAATTACGGATCGGAGATGAATTCGTGGTGTGGGACATCGATCGGCTGGGACTTACAACGCTTGTAACGCCAAATAAATCCGTTTCAAGAGCATCTCCAAGCCACTCTTCGACACCATAACACCCAATGGTAAATTTTTTCAGCTTTTTACCATTCTTTCCTAACTTGAGCGTAAAAGCTTGATCATGTTAATTAAGGCGGGCATAGAGGTAGTAAGGGCGAGAGGGCGATCTGGAGGGCGTAGGAAAAGACTAAGCACTCGGTAAGATATGATGTTTCCATTGGTTCTGAATGCATAAGGAGTAGCAAGGCCATTCGGGATTTAATGGTAGGATTTAACTACCGTCTTCTGTAACGGTTCAAAAATATTGAACTTAAAAAATTTGTACATAATTTAAATCGATCATAACTATGGCACGCAAAGTGTTTTTCAGTTTCCATTATAAGAATGACTCAATTTGTGTTTCTCAAATTCGTGAGTGTAATAGCATTACTAGAAATTTTAACCGCTCTCGTTTTATAGACAAAGCTGAATGGGAAGCCATAAAAGCGAAAGGTACACATGAAGTGAAAAAATGGATTGATAATAATATGATTGGTACCTCAGTTGTAATTGTTTGTTTTGGCACGGAAACTTTTAAGAGACCCTGGGTAAAATATGAATTGGAAAAAGCACACACTGAAGGCAAAGGAATTATAGCTATAGATATGAGCGGAATGAGACCTATGTCAGGTATAACAGGAAAAGGCCCTAATCCACTTACAATAGTCCATGATGAAAATGGTAAATCTCTTTATTCCAATAATAAATACAGAAGTTATCATTGGGAAAATGAAGATGGTAGAGATAATATTGACGAATGGGTTGAGTTAGCTGCATTGTTGGTTGGAAAGTAATAAATGTCAGTATTAAACACAAATATCGGATAATTTTATATGAGCCTGTTTAATCACCAAGAATTAAAAATTAAATCCGAAAATAGGTACGGTAGTCAACCACTTTATAAATCATTTGACGAAAGTCTAGCAAAATTAGACAGTATAAATTCTAGTAAGGAATTTGACATCTTCTTGTCGCACAGATTTATCAACTCTGAAGAAATTTTGATCTTGAAAAATGAGTTAGAAACATATTTTAAATGCACTACATATATTGATTGGATTGACGATTCAGAAATTTCTAGAGATAATGTAAATAAAAAAACTGCAGAAACCCTCAAAAAGAGAATGAATCAATGTAAATCTTTAGTATTTGCATATAGCAAAAGTTCTACAACATCTAAATGGATGCCATGGGAACTAGGTTTTTTTGATGGTAGCAAGGGCTTAGTAGTAATCCTGCCAATTGTCGATAAGCCCACTAATGATAATAGTTTTATAGGTCAGGAATACCTCGGATTATATCCCTACATTACAAAAGACTTTAATTTAAGTGGTTTATATGAACTTAATGTTAATGAACCTGATTCGAAAAGAATAACAGAATTCCACAAATGGTTAGATCAAGGGACAAAATAAAATTTACAATAATTGATTTATTTATAAATGGAAGAAGTTTTACTTAACATATTTTTTGCTTATTCAAGAGAGGATGGTTTACTCAGGAATAGATTAGAAAAACACTTGACAGGGCTAAAAAGACAGAATTACATCCATACTTGGTACGATGGTGAAATACAAGCAGGAAAAGAATGGGAGAATGAGATTGATTTCGCTTTAGCAAAGGCCGATATTATTTTATTACTTATCAGTGCAGACTTTATTGCATCAGATTATTGCTATGAAGTCGAAATGAGAAAAGCAATTTTAAGGCATGAAAGAGGAGATGCTGTAGTAATTCCAGTAATCCTTCATCCATGTGATTGGACAGACGCTCCTTTTTCCAAAATTCAATGTCTCCCACAAAACGGAAAGCCAGTTACCGATTTATTTTGGAATAACCAGGAGATTGCCTTAAGTGAGGTTGCGAAATCTATTAAATTAATTGTTGAAAGTTTGAGAAATAGCAAGAGCAAGCAGCTTAAAGCAATAAATGAAGTATTATTTGAAAAGAATTTTGAACTTAAAATTACATTTGAGCAACTGGACGATTTAAAATTAGACGAAGAAATATTATCAGAACAAGTTAATAATCTTACAGTTTCCAAAAAAAACATTGAATTAGATATTGAAAGATTAAAAATTTCCAGACAAGAACTGGAGAGTAGTTTTAATTATAATCAAGAAAAATTAAGTTTAATATTGAAAGACCTACAAACTCAATTAAATAAAGAAAGGACTAATAAAACCCATTTATTAGAAGAAATTGAAAGATTAGAATTAATTATCCACGGCCTTATAATAAAAAAAGAAAACCTTGAAAATGAAATTAAAAAAATTAAAATATAATTCTTATATATCTGATGTCCCTTTCCCTAATGTCGTATCCATTGCAAAGTAGAAAACGGTTCTTATTTTACTTTAGGTCATACATTACGAAATTAAAGTACAGAGATGTTGGCTTACAGTTTTTTAAATATTGAAACGAACTGGATTCCTATGAACCTCATCGTTTTATCAGTTTAAAATTAAGCAATATCGCTCTATTTAAAACTGTCTGTCATTTTGGGTTACTTACATAATCAGGTGACAAACCAGCAAATGACTTAACGGAAATACTAGTTTGAAGCTAATACATGCGATTAGTTTTAACGGAATAATGGGCCTCACTCCTATCAAAGTTGAATGGATCAGCCAAAACCTTATTAAGTAACTCGCAATAATCACGCTCTAACCAATCAACTAATTCCGAAGCTATATGCAGTGGAAATAATCGATGGCCTTGATTGTTACGATAATTTAAACCCTCCAGAATTTCTGTTGGAATTATTGGGGCCGAGCTGCCGAAATAGAAGAAATGCTTGGAAATGAGAACGTTTTTTGATTTGGTATCTCTTTTCAGATTAAATTCATTTAGAGATCCATCTTCTTGGCTATGGTGCGAATGCGCTTGTTGCCATACATTATCTTCTTTCTGAAAATAAATATTATCGCCCAACATCATTTTTTTGCTTCCATTCCGAACAGGTATTTTGTTTTTAAAATCGTCAGAGAGCCAATACTCATTAAAAGTTACTTTTTGAGTTACCTTCATGGCAAAAACTAAGCGGCCAGGAGCTTTCAGGTTCTTTCCACCAACTCCAAAAATCCAGTCGCCTATTTTCGCTGTACTCCTTATCCCTGGCTTACACGTAGCCAAAGTACAAAGACCATGAAAAGGATTAGGTGCAAATCCTAGATCCCGGTCAACTACATAAATGTAAACTTTATTCATAATCCTCAGCAGTTCAAGGAACCACCTTTGTTCGGTGGAAGACGCGGAGACCCATCAGGAGTTTGGAAAATATTCTTTCCGTCTATGGCATTCATAATACTATCAGTATTCCAATTAACGATAGCATGCCCATATTTTTCTAAGCTAGAGGGAATATCTGCTTCAGTTCCTCCCCTTATATACACTCCAACAATTCTTTTGCCTTGCTCATTTGCTTGATCTATTTCCCAGTTAACCCAAGGTCTTGTATGTGTGTCTTTACCAATTAACACAACTGTTGTACCAGCCCAAGATATTTTCATTCTGAGTATACGCTCAATAACTTTGTCGCTTACTCTGTTTTCGGCCATACGTTTTTGATTCTCAGGCTTCATTCGTACTGAACTATTCCTTACATCATATCCACGACCGTTAAGCAGTTCTGTAAGCTTGGAAACTTGTCCATCATCTTTATGATGATGGCTTATGAAAAAATGCCTGCGCTTGCTCTCTTCCGACATGATATTTCTAATTTATCGTTTAAATTCCATTTAGGAGGAAAAAATAGTGAAAACGGCTCTTTAGCAAGTAAGAATTTTTGTTTAATTCTCGACTTACCAGATGCTTCATTAAGATCAGGATTAGTTACTCTCAAGTATTTATCAACCTCGCAAAAAAGATTTTGACAGTCAATAAGTTGAAGATTCCTTCCCCAAAGTGTTGGAAGATCTAATCCCAATCGTTGGCACTCACTCTCCTGTTCTTCTGCCATCATTTTGATTACATCTTCATAACTATAGTCACCAAGAGAAGAAAAGCATTTGTGAATACCATTTTTAGCCCCTGGCCCTGCCACAACAAAATCCATTTCTGAGAAATTTATTATATTACTATAATTCAAATCTATTGTGTATTGAAATGCAAGAAATCTACCTAGAGAAGGATATGATAAAAGTAAATTAAAAACCTCACTCATGCTTTCGCTATCTGCTATCTTTAGATGCAAATTGTCATTCAACATTCTATTAAGTAATGCTAAATGATTAGTATGTTTGTACTTATGACCAAATATGCTTCCAGCAGATGGCATAATGTACGCTGCGGAGTAGATAGTATACTTATTTGCCATCCGTAGCGTTAATAAATCATCATATTCATCAATAGAAAAGGAAGATGTTGATATACTCCCTAGTGACTTTTCTAAATATCTATACGTCTCAATTTTATTGAATATTTTAAATAATAATGTTTTAAAAAAAATATCTTTTGTAGATAAACTCTCAGAGTATTGAATATTTATCAAATACTGACTTACTCTATCTGAAGCCCTAAATATGTTTGTAAATCTGTTATCTCTTATAACTGGATCATTTGTCCAAGGGCCAAATGGGTCTTTTAAACGCTTATTAAATACCTCATTTCTAGTGACCGCAAATTTCCAATATGTATCATATACACTTGATTTTTCGGGCTTAGTTAATTTTACAAAGTGCTTATGCATCTTATTATATAAAAATTAAATTACTCTAAATATTCCAACTTTCTATTCTTAGGTGATACAAGAACCTTTCCACCCTTGTTTTCTACAACTTTATGGAACACCTTATAGGACTCAACAATAGTCTTTTCCCATTGAAAAGAGGTTACAGAAGCTACTTCCAAATCAATTACAAGTTGCTTAACAGTATTAAGTAAATCAGTGTCAATACGGTCACTATTACGCAGCATCTTGTTACCTCTAGCATAATTATAAATTATCAAGGTTACCGCTTCTTCTGCAACCTGTGGCCTTCCTCTATCCTCTGTATCCAGAGCAATAGGATCACTTTTTCGTTTCAGCCCCATAAGGTGTCTAAAAACAGGGGACCATCCTAGAAATGCTATGTAACCTAAATGGAAAACATCATGATAGCGGTAATCATTTGGAATCTTTGAGTTATCAGTTAAAGGATCTCCCAATGGAACCTTTTCGCCTGAATTTTTCTCCCAGAGCATGCTTACCTTTAAAAAATGATCACCTGGTTCTTCTACAAAATCAACTATGAATGCATCAGGGAACTGCTCTTCGTATTTTTCATCAAATCGCGGAATTTGAAGTAAATCAAGCACTTCAAAGCGGTCATGAGTTTTAGCTAAGTTGTGTTTTGCAATTTCATCTAAAGAAAAACCATAATGTGAAGATATGGCCGCAATATACCATAAAACGTCACCAAGTTCTTCCTGTAATTTTTCTTCAAAACTACCAAATCCTTCGCCATCTCGAAGTAACTTTTTTAATGTAGTTAATACCGATCCTGCTTCGCCTGCTAGCCCTAAATAACCAAGAAAAAAGTTTTCTTGATCTTTAGAATTATAAGATTGGATAGTAAATTTTGTTTTATTTTGATATTCGTCTAGTGTCATAATATTATTAGTTACCTATCATCGTATATGGCAGTCTTTTTGTGTCATAAGGTATTTAATAAAAGTAACTCCCGAATTAGTCAAGTAATACAACAGCAATTACTGCTTTTGAATTACTTTTACATCTATTTCGTATATTTCATTCATAGAAAAATAAACCATGGCATCAATTCATTCCTCTCAGCAACTTAAGTGTTTTTCAAGCATTAGGATAAAAAATGACAATAGTTGTAATATGCTTGTCAGCAAGATCAGCTAAATGGTTTCCACCATTTCTTGTTTATATGTGATTATTATTTTCCAAAATTTCAGTTAGCTTATCTACGTAATGCCTTACCGTAGTCTGAAATATTTAATTATTACCCCATTAGTTCTGTTTATAGATATTTAAATCCATAACTTGGCTATCGCTATATTTGTATGGTACAAAAAAATCTTCCCATAAACTTAAATCTTACTTATCAAAAGATCTTGAAATAAAGACATGTATCCATAATCTTTCACAAGTCTTTCATTTTTAAAATCGTCGAGAGTTAAGCTATCATAAATGACTTTTGATGCAGCTCCAGTACTTGCGATAGGTAAGAGTATTGCATGTGGGTGTTTTTTTTTAAACATGATGAATTCTTCTTCAATACCTTCCATACCACCAATAAATACAGCTGCTGAGTAATCATTTTCAGAAAACATTCGTTCTCTCATGAGATCAATACTTTTTTGGCCGTCAATAAGCTTTTTAGTAAAGACAATATTATCAAATTTATTGTTGTCTTTCGGAAACTTATGCTCGAACCATAGAGATTGATATAATTTTACGTGTTCCTGGATATTTAAACCCAGTCTTTCCATTATATAGTATATCAAAGGTGTAATAGATGGATGTCCACCCCAAATTATCTTGTTTTTTGGAAGAACTACTGTAGTTAATGCAATTATCGCGTCTCTAATCGCAACGATATCCGCAGTTCCATAATATTTTGTATCTCTTTCTGGTAAAGGAATACTTGCAGATAGAAAAATATTTTTTAATTGTTCTGAAGCCATGATTCAAATTCTTGCTTTTTCAAAGTTTTGATATCGATGCTTAAGTTTTTGTTTAGCCAGTCTAAATGATCTACCCACTTTTCCCTTATTCTTAAATCATCATATATTAATCTAATACTGACTTTGCCAGAACTCATTTCATTTTTAATTTCGGCTATTTGACAGCTATTAGATTGTGGAATGCCTATTGTAGGAATATATACACGTCTTTGGCCATTTGCTAGGTCTTCTGTTAAAAACCGTTCCGGCTGAACTACGACTTTGTGGCCAAGTCTGTCTGCAATATTTCTGAAGTCTGTGATTAAACTATCTTGTCTGGCAGCTAAATTCCTTGCTCTAATTGATTCAACGTCTTTAATAACATCTTCAATAAAACTTATCTTTAATTTAGGTGAATCTTTGTTGTCGAATGAGTCATTTTCAAAATTTTCCTTAATTAATTGCTTAGGATAACATATATGAGATGTGTCGTCTTCTTCTACAGCATGACCTGGCCAAACGAGTTGCACTATTCCAATTTGCTTGGCTCCGGCTTCAGCAAACTCTTCCTTACACCAATGGCTAGTTAAAAACCCAGGAGTATTTAGTAAAACAATTACGTCGCAATCGGTCATACGATGCCATAATTCATCTTGGAATGGTTGGCCTTTCCCAACTGAATGAGTATCTAAAAAAACATCGAAATTGTGTGCTTCTAGTGCCTCAAACAACTGTATAGCTACTGATGTTGACTCGTTTCTTTTATAACTTATGAATACCTTTCTTGTATTTCTTAATAGTTCAAATGACTCTAAAGCGATATTAACAATCCTATCTTCTTCAATTTCCTTATATTGAATGCCATTTTGATTCTCTAGAATTTTAGGGATTTCTTTAGAAAATGATTCATCGGAAAAAAAAATTGGTAAAATCATAGTGCCATCTTTAAGTAGTTGTTGGACAATATCTGTGTCCTTAAAATCACTACTATTGTCGCCAAAATACAATACAAAAGCTGGTTGGTTTCCTAAGTATTCATCCTCATAATTATTTCTGTCAATAATCTTTAAACAACCGCCTGGAAGGTTCAATTCTTCTATTCTCTTATTGAATAAATCCCGTATGTTCTTAATGATTGGAACATCACTTCCAAGGATTATTAATTGATATTTATATTTCATATCGCTTTAACCGCTTTTTGTTATTTCATCTTGAACATTCAAGTTATACCTTTTTTCATTGTCGCACTATTGAACATGAGATATAATGTTACATTGGTTCGTCAGCTGGGGCGTTAGGCGTTTCGAAAAGAGTTATACTTATCAACCTTGGACTTTTACCGGTAACTTAAGCCCTATCTGTCACTTGGATATAGCTCTCACATTTTTGCTTGATATGTCACTCAATACCTGCAAGAGTTGATAATTAGTCAAACCATCGACCTGTCGATACAAGCTTTATCAAATATAATATTTAAAGGGCAATACTTTTAGATTTTGGTTCGGTCCTGCAGTCAGAATTTCCCCAATTGTGTCCGCGAACTTTAAGGTTACAGGAACTCCATCGGCGAATCTGCAGGTATTGTAGTTAAGCTTTGTCAAGGCTAAAATATCCTGACATACTTTAAATATGTTCGCTTCGCCCCGTGTAATCTGAATTTGTAAGGGATTTGGCGTTTCTTGGCCAACCACAGTTTGTAAGCGGGGAATAAAGCCTTTTGTCCACAGAAAGGCAGAACGTTTGTCTTTGGCATACATCGTCCCTCGCATAACAGGAAAATCGCTATCCCGGAACAACTTAAACGTTGATTCGTGATTGATTTTAATACCTACTACTGACTGAGCCGCACCGGCTGCTTCTTGGAAACCCAGCCACTCGTTGTTATCAAAATTGGTACGCCCATGAATAAATACTTCTCGAGGTGACCCATGCTTGCGTTTATAATCGGCCAATGCTTTAGTTAACAAATCTTTCGCACTTTCTTTAGATAGATGGTATTCTTTGGTGTCGGGATTATACCAAGGCCCAACGGCCCCTTTGAATACCTGTCCATCGCCAGAATCTAAAAACATCTGGGCAGCGCAACATGCAATCCGACGATCTCTATGACGGTCATCATTCTTAAACACCAATCCAATGTAGCAAACTCCTTCTCGAATGTCAGCCAGTTTCCAAGGAGGGAGTCCAGTAACTTTATAATATATGGATGTAGTCAGGCTCCAGGCAATATCCGTTTCAAAAGCGGATAGATCTTTCTTGGGCTTACCATTCTTATCAGTGAAATCTTGGTAGGCGATAGTATTTTCTCTAATTACCTGGGTTAGAATGCCATGGCTTAACAACTTTATTTTGAGTTGGTTATGAAAATGCTTTTCGTAATCGTATGCTTTTCGCATTCGCACTAGGCTTTCATCTTCAAATAAGGTCACGTTTAGACGCGTATTAAGGTCTTTGATTCCTATATTAAGGGTGTCCTTTGTCTTTGTTACCTTTGATAGAGGTCGACATAATTGGTACACCATATCAGGAATCACCACAAACCATAAGCTAATAGGTATGTCAGCTTCTTCTTTGTAACGAACCAACTCATTGACGTACAAGTCAACAATGTTTGCAATCCGAACGTGGTCATCTGTATAGCGAAAAAAAGTTTCCAGGGCCCCAGGATCTATTGGTAACTGCGCATATTGCTGGTCGTTAAATCGAATACCGTATACCTCTTCAAATCCGGGGAAAAATGGCTTGGCCATGTCCGGTACTGGGTAATAAATAGGCTTTTGAATAGTAGTCATCCAGCGCTTAAAACGAGCGTTACCAGCAGGTGTACCAATAATTCCAACTGAGAAGTTATTGACTTGCCCTTTATCGTAAGGACCATATAATGTGAGGCCGTCTCGAGGATCAGTTAGCCGCTGCCCATATGCAAATCGTAACCGAGGCTCCGGTAAAACCGTTAAGTTAAATGATTTCTTCATGAGTCTGATCATCTTCATTTAATACATTAACTTCCTGCCTGCTCAATTCTAATTCGGCTAAGGCTGCTTCAGCGTCAAACTCTATTTGCTCTTCATCGTCCCAATGTTCTTCCTCATTGTCGTCCATGGGAACCAGACGACCTTTATCTTGAGGATCTTCATATCCTTTATCACTTATGAAAGTTATGGGTATTATGGCCAGCCATAGATATTCCTGGACCGCAATTGGTACGTTAATTTTCTCTTGATCGTCTGACAAACTGCTTAAGAAAGCCAATAGCAGATCGCGCCACTCCGGATTGAACATTCGCTTCCCTTTCTTACGTCGGGCCGAGTGAATGGCCTTCTTATCATCCCAAATTGTTTTGCCGTCGTTGGAGAATAATATATGCGCTTTTACGCTGATGGCCAGCAATGGATTCAGCCGCGCTACAAAACTAATGCCATAATGCCAAACGTCTTCCTCGTAATAAACCCCAGTTAATTGCTTCGAACGAGTCCTGCCTTTATAGTTATATTTGACTTTAACGTCGCCTAACTCTGGCCGGGAAAAATAGTAACAGAGTTTGCCATTGGCTAATTCATAGGTTAACAAACCGCGCTGTACTAAGAAATTATGAAAGGCTTGTTGAAGGAGCTGCACAAGAAAGTTCGACGCATCTTGTGTAGTCGGAAACTCTTTTGACTTATAGTGACGACCTTGTATTTGACCGACTGACAAGTTAATTTTATTTACAGCCTTAATATTGGTCGAATTGAATAAAGACCCTGCCGATTCGTCTAATCTAAGGTCAGGCAAAATTTTCTCAAACGCCATGATATATCGCTCATGACGCGCTACCGGAAATAAATGATCTTCCTGTATGTGCCGAATGATCTGTTTGGCTTGAACGTCATTGGCGTACTCATGAAGATAGAGAGTACGAGGTAGATGGGGTAAGGCTACCCAGTTAGAATAAAACGTTTCCGACTGATCATTAACCGTATTCGTAGTAGCAAAACGGTTAAAATACCATTGAGCCGCAGACAAGGGGTTGGCTTGAGTAGTTTTGGGAACATTATCTTTGACAAGTTTTCTCAACAACGCTTTAACTCCGTGAGCCCACGAGTTCTGAAACTGAATCATCGCCAAGCTAGTCATTCCTATTATGGCATTACTGCTAACATCATCTAGATTAAGGGGGATGATAAAATCTTTCAGCCGATGTTGCCGGGCTAGTTCACGTGCAAAATCCCACTCGGCTCGTACCCCATCTTTCTGAACCGAAATCTGGGAGGCTACTAGTATCATTTTAACAGCTTTGGTTTGAAGTACATTCTCAATTTCCCTCCAGAAATGTTCTCCGCCGTGGACCTGCTCCATTTCGCTCCAGACCTCATAGCCCTCGTTTCGCAATTTGGCCGCCAACCAAAGTACAAACTCATTGTCCTCGGGTAAGGCATGACTTATGAAAAGAACATATCGTTCCGGTTTGTATTCTTCCATTCTGAAATTTAGAATAGGCGCTTAAAAATAATTAGTAACAACAAAGGCAAAGCAGCTAGTGAACCATAGAAGATAAACAGAGTTTGAGCCTGAATAGCCCTCCACCACGTATTCCGACCGTGTCGATAGGGGCTGATATCCAATGAAAAGTCAATTGTCGAGGGGTCTTTTTGGCTTACTTCATGATATAGTTGCCGATACTGTCGCTCATAAGCTAGATAATAAGCATCTAGTAACCAGAATATGACTGTTGCAACGTAGGTAATTAATAAGTATCGTTCATTGGCGTCCTTTGCCGCTAAAGCAAATAGCGCGGCAACCAGCGTCACGGCCCAACCCTTCACTAAAAAGCAATTACTATTAAATCGGGTGATGAGACTTTGGATAAATTCCAAATGCTTTAATTTCGCTTCCATTTGCTAGTATACATAATCACGTTTAAGAAAATAAGGTACTTAAACACATTTTCTTTTGATAAGTCTGTTTGATCACCTTCGAGAATAAAAGCGGTTACAATTGTAGAAGCAATCTACTCATTTTTGATGAATCAATCTTATCAACACATTTGCATGTCAGTATAAGCGGAGAGCATTTTTAATACTTTGAATAAAACTAAATTAGTCAATCAATTATGTATTGTCTTGCAAATGGGAACGTCTCCAATTAATAATGTAATAGAATAAGTTAAAGCAGTTCGTTCTCGTCATTGGTCAATTCTTTGCGAATTTCATTGACCAATTGTTGCTCGGTTGGCAGGTGCAATTGATACTTACTCGCAAAGAGCTGGGTGTTATTTTCTGGCAACGTATAGCGAACCACAGCATCATTTTTATCGGCGCATAGCAAAACTCCAATTGTCGGGTTTTCGTACAACTCCCGAATTTCGCGGTCGTAGTAATTGACGTACATTTGTAATTGACCCAGATCTTGATGGGTAATCTTATCCATCTTTAAATCGAACAAGACAAAACATTGTAACAGCCGATTGTAGAAAACCAGGTCAATTTTAAATTCATCACTGTCAATCACAATCCGCTTTTGTCGGGCTACAAAGGAGAAGCCATTCCCTAATTCGAGCAGGAACTCCTGGATATGGGTGATTATGGCATTCTCAACATCCTGCTCGTAGTAACTTGCCTGTGGTTTAAGACCCAGAAATTCCAATACCATGGGGTCTTTAATGACTTGATGCGGTTGGGTTGGCTTCTTCTGATCCTGGGCGATGGCTAACACACTTTCTTTATCCTGACTCATCAACAAACGCTCGTAGAGTAAGCTGTTGATTTGTCGTTCCAACTGGCGTACAGTCCAGGCGTTCTTTCCCGCTTCGGCCAGATAAAAGTCTCGCTTATTGAGATCATCAATTCGAACCAAAGCTTTATAATGCGTCCAGGTTAATTGTGAACTCACTGAGTTCACATTTGGAAACGTCAGGTAAAATTGTCGACTTAACTGCAAATTTCGGCTGGAGAAATTCTCCCCATACTCTGCCACCAATTGAATGGACAAATTCTTGATCAGTGCTTTCCCATAGCCCGCCCGCTCTTTTCCCTTTTGTTCATCCTCGACGATAATATGACCAATCTGCCAGTACATTAAGGTTAGGGTGTGGTTGATTGACCGGGTCGCACTTTCCCTTGACTGGCTAATAATCTGACGAATCTCTGCTACTAGTTTATCCACGTACGATTTGGGAAAGAATGGCAAATAAAAGGATCGTTTGAGAACTCTTATGGAAAAGCGAGAGCCAACAAATAGCTTGAAAGTACCTTAAATTTCTAAAGGGGAATTAGTTATTTTTGAATTTGTTTTCGGTACCGCTTGACACTGGACATACTAATCCCGGTCAGATTTACGGTCTCCGAAACGGACAGACCTTTTTCTAAGGCTTTCTTCACCTTCTTGAATTTCTCGGGATCAATGCCACTGGGTCGACCAATGTGTTTGCCCTTCGCTTTGGCCAGCAGCTGACCCGCGCGCGTTCTTTCCAGAATATTTTCGCGATCATATTCCGCCAAGGCAGCAAAGATTTGGAGCACTAATTTACCCGCTGGCGTGGAACTGTCAACACCTAAATCCAGTGCCCGAAAATGAATACCGCGTTGGGCAAACTGACTGATCAGGGAAATGAGGTGGTCCCTGCTCCTACCTAACCGAAAAAACCGGGCTACGACTACAGTATCCCCTTCCCGTAATTTGGAAAGCAATTCGTCTAATGCTGGTCGGCTGACGTGAACTCCGGAAACTTTGTCCTGAAAGATTTCATCGCAACCAAATTTCTGTAAAGTCTCAATTTGAGTATCCAGGTTCTGATCGACGGTGGACACGCGGGCATAACCAAAAATCTGATTCATTGCGTTATGAGGTTGGTGGATTGATCCGACCGGGCATCTGCCGAGCTGCGGCAACCGAATGCTCAAGTTCTTTGGCGGTTAGTTCGGCCAATTCGTTGATAAACAGGACGGCCCCCATTTCATCCTCCACATAATCGATATCCATTCGTAGCCAGATGTTCCAGTCTGGTAATTGCATATGGGAGACGGAGCCAACCGCTGGAATACCACTGGGACGTTTTGTCCACAACTCTGCGTATTTGGCAGCCAAAGTTGGAAACTGTTTGATCAGAGCAGCCTGCGCATCGATCGGCAAACGATCAAACGTTAGCCGAGCGTCGTCGGCCCACTGGGCATCAAGTGGTTTACTCATAAACTATTTTTTGCGGTTTGCCATTAATATGGAGGGTGAAGTCGTCAAATGTTAGGGCTCTGGTACCGCAATGACGGACCTGCGTAAAATTTTCGCAAACAATTTAACTGTCTTATTATCAGTAGTTTATGAGAATGGTTTCTACTGCCAATCCTCAAAAAAGTCAAGGTCTATTTCACAATCTGACGATATAGAACGTGCTCAACAACCGTAAATCGATGGGAACCTTCGAGCGTCCTGCGAAACGCTTCGGCTTTAGCCTTGGTGGAGAAGCGTTTGGCTCCATTGGGCCGGGACGCCGGTGCGTTTAAACGTCATCTCATAAGGTTGAACGATGCCCCGATAGTAGATGGCCATGGACTCTACCGACTTGTCGCCGGGTACGCCGGCTGCGATGATGAAGACTGTTTTTAATTCTTTACCGGGCTGATTCATTGTCTTCTAAGGGTTTACCACATTCAACATGAAAAGCATAATCTTCGGCACTAAGGTTCATCCGTAGGAACTCATCCATCCCTATATCATGCCTTTCGAGTACATAGCGTCTAAAAGCAAAACTACTTTTTCCTTTATCCAGGCCCGCTTCTTTCTCCGCCCGGCGTAGTCCGTCGTGAGTCAATCCTTCTAAATATTCTTCCCAATAAACTTCGAGCAATTCGCGGGCGGAGCCGCTTTCAACCTTGGAACGATCCGATGTGTAATTGAGCTGCTGCTCCAGCCATTCAATCAGGTCCTCTGCCGGTGCTGCCTGTTGATCAGTGGAGTCAAAAACGGTTAATTCTTTTGCCCGGTTGTAGTAGCAATAGGTTGCATTGCCGATACGAAACATGCGGGCCATGTAGTCACGCTGTCCTTCAGGTAACGAGGCTAATACTTCAGCCTGGCGCTCGTTATATTTTTCGATGGGATGTCGCATGACTGTTAATGGATAGGAGGCATTTTAAATTTAGTGGTATCATAATAAAGTTGACTGTCTTTATCGGCTACGGACTGCTCCGTCTTGAATCGACTAATCCCATAAATCTGGTCATACAGAATTTTAATGCGTTCTCGTTCAGCGGGTAACTCGTTCTTCAGGATCACATCGCAGAGCATGCCATCCTCAACGAACTCGGCATCCCAGATAGCATCGTAGTTCACATATAAAGGAGCTTGCCACCACTGTGTAATCGTCCGATCGGTGGGCGGCTGCACATCGAAATAATTGATATTTATCCAGTAGCAACATTCCGGATCTTGAATGTCGATCAGCATCTGCTGGAGTATCGCGGGCAAGTTTGGGTCACTTGCAGCGGTGGGGTTGTTGCCTGGGATGCTCATGAAATACTTTTCTGCGGTTTTCCATTGATATAGACTGTAAAATCGTCCGCTGTTGCCCGTTTGTAGGCAGCTTCATATTCGGCCGCATCGATCCGGGTGTAAGCTTCCCACATCGCATCATATTCAATCTTACTGCCGGCATCTTTTAGATCAAATTCTCGAAACGAAATAATTGGTTGCGGGTTGAGAAAATTAACCGTTTCCTGCGCGGGCGGATTTCGATCATCCAGTAGCTTGTAATAATTCCAAAGGTCATCCCGCTGATGGCGCTTGAAGTAATATACTTTCATGACGGGGAAATCGGTTTCAAGAAGTTAGGCCCATAAATATAAGTCAAAAAAAGCCTCTGAACCTACTTTATGGCCCTGGATTTTTGGAGATCAAGTGATAAAAACCGGTATTAAAAGGCGGGTTCAGAAAGCTATAAGTTTAAAAATTGGTCAAATTGCGGCCAGGAACACGCTTTTTTTGTATTTGAGAAGGAAATTCGTTAAATGAAGCTT
>DLGS01000058.1 GCA_002482815.1 Bacteroidetes bacterium UBA7688 | reverse complement strand
GCAAGGATTTGTACATTAAGCCTACCTGAATATAGTAGAAGCTATATTTTTTTGAAAGATAATATTTGGTATTTAATCTAAACGAATTGCCTGAATAAACCCTTCCCGGATCCTGATCGTGATTGGCAATAAACATATCCCTGCTAAAAATATCTTCGTTCATTTCAAAAGGCTTTATCCACCCGTATGATGCACCAAAAGCAAAATGCTGGCTGATTTTAACTTCTAAACTAACATTTTTTTCATTCAACATGTCGAGAACAATGTCAGTTGAAAGTGTAAAGCGTTTTTTGAATTCACTGCTATCTTTTTGAGCAGATGTGTCCTTGCAGCAAAATATAAAAATGAAAAGCCAAAGAAAAAAGTGGTGTATTTTCATGATGTTTTTATTACCGGTCCATATAGCCCTTCAGTTCTTCGAATGCTTTATTACAAACCCTTTCCACATTCTTTATCAGTTCCGGAATCAGATTTTGGTGTGCGGTTTCTTCTGCTGTATGTTCGAGCATGTATACATTGCTGATTTCTTCTGTAACTCCCATGTAAGATAATTGCGGTTTCAGCGAGTGTGCAGCAATTTTAATCATGCCAAAATCCTTATTCGCCAATCCTTCATGCAATTGTTTCAATAATTTTGGTGCATTCTCGAGGAACATTCTGATGTATTTATCCTGCTTGGCGGTATCGTTATTGGTGAATTGCTGCAGGAAATTCATATCAATCACTTTTTCGGGAAGTGGCTTTAATTCATTTTTTTCCGGAACGGGGGTTTCAGTTGTTTTCGGAGCTTCTGCTGTTTCGCCCATCATTTCTCCCATTCTTTGCAGCAATTCAGATTGCTTAAATGGTTTAGAAACATAAGCGTTCATCCCGATTTTAAAGTACATACTTACATCTTCTTCCATCACATTCGCCGTCATCGCAATGATTTTCGTATCCTTCTTTTTTCCTTGCATTGCTCTTACCAGTTTTGTGGCTTCCATTCCATCCATCACAGGCATCCGGATATCCATCAACACAAGATCGTAATTATTATTTTTTATTTTTTCAACTGCCTCTGCTCCATTGTTGGCAATGTCGATCTGGATACCAGGTACTAATGATTGCAGGGTGTCTACCGCAACAAGCTGATTAAATTCATTATCTTCAGCCAGTAAAACGACTGCGCGCTTAAGTTTCTCAATCAGGTTTTTGTCTGTGTGATTTTCTTCTTTCTCCTCTTTTTTCTTTACGGCTTTTGAAAATGGAATCTGAACGGTAAACGTACTTCCTTTGCCCAATTCGCTGCTAACAGAGATTGTTCCTTTCATTAATTCTGTCAGCTGTTTCGATATAGCTAAACCCAGCCCTGTTCCTCCAAATTTCCTGGTTGTGTCGGAGCTTGCCTGACTAAAACTTTCAAACATCTGTTTTCTGTATTCTTCAGAAATGCCTATTCCTGTATCGATAATATCAAACCGGATACTGAAGCGACTATTGGCCGTATCCATTAAGGATGCCTTCAAGGTAACAGAGCCTTTTTCTGTAAACTTTATTGCATTGCCCGCCAGGTTCAACAGAATTTGTTGCAGTCGGGTAGGGTCGCCCAGCAGGGTCGCCGGGATATATTGATCAATATCAATCTTTAATTCAATGCCTTTTTCTTTGGTTTTGAGTTGCAGCATTTCACTGATGCTTCCTATTACATCCTGTAAAGAAAAATTGGTTTCCTCAATTGTCATTTTGCCAGCCTCTATTTTGGCAATGTCAAGGATGTCATTAATAATAACAAGCAAATTATCCGCCGATTGGCTGATAGCATTCAGGTAGCGCAGCTGTTCAGGGCGCGGCGATTTGTCAATCAATAATTGGGTAATGCCCACAATGGCATTCATTGGCGTGCGAATTTCGTGACTCATGTTGGCCAGGAATTGCTGCTTCAATTGTGCTGTCTTTTCTGCAACTTCTTTTTCCTTATTGGCCAGTTCTACCTGTTGGCGGATTTTAAGATTGCTGAGTTTGTTTAAGGTTGTTTGCTGGAAAATTTCCTCTTTCAGTTTTTCGAAAGTTTTGAGATGGCTGAATGCTTTAGGGATATTTCCCATCTTGTCATACAGGTCGCTCAATGTTTCATGAAGACTCATTTCGTCATGCCTTCTTTTATATTGTCCTGCAAGCTCCATCGCATAGTTCAGGATTTTTTCTGCCTGGCTATATTTGGCATGCTGCATTTCAATCAATGCAAGATAATAGCGACAGGAAATCTGCACTTCCAGCTGGCCAATTTCGTCTGCTTCTTTCAATCCGCGTTGCAGATAATATTGCGCCTGCTCCGTATTTTTAAGCTTATAATTAACCTTGCCGATTCCGCTTAAGGCTAGTGCATGCAAGCCTGTCGCTACGTCAGAGTGCTGGAGGTTTTCTTCGAAATAACCCAAGGCTTCTTTAAGTTCATTTTGCTTGAAATAGATATTTCCCAGGATATGATACAGCAAATTGAGGCGATGAATGCTGTCTTCGTTTCTGAGGATGGGCAAAGCTTTCAGGGCAAACTCCAATGCGTTTTCATAGTCGTTCAGGTCATAATGGATATAAGCAATACTGGAGAGGTTAACAGCCTGCGAGGCAAGATCTTCCTGCCTTTCATTGAGGGCAAGTGCATTTTCAAAATTATTCAAGGCATTACCCAAGTCACCAATGTCGCGGTAGATATGGCCGAAGTTGTTGTAAATCCTGGCCAGTAAAGAGCGATCTTTTACGTCCCTGGCAATACGTTCTGCCAGTTTTAAAATCTTTAGCCCCTGATCATAATTTCCCTGCTGCCAATAGCACCAGCCTCGAATGTTGTATGCCCGACCAAGGCCAAGCTTGTAATGTTCCTGCTCAGAATATCTTTCAATCTCTTCGCTTAGTTCCAATGCGCGCTCAACATCATAGTTGCGCACCTCAATGGCCATTTCCACTAACTTGTTTATTCTTTCGGGTGCGTCCTTTAATTGCTCATATTCAGCAACTAATTCCTGGTATCTTTTGGAGTCCATTTGTTGCTTCAGATTATTTTACTTCCTGCATCATTTTTTTGATAATAGGCGAAATGATGATTAAAAATGCACCAGCCACCAAGGCATAAATTGCTAATTGGTAGTAACCATCGGTATAGCTTTCCAATTTTACCAAAGCACTTGCATTTTCGTCGGGTGAAGACATCCCCGCACCTAATAGACCCGCAGCATACTGGCCATAAGCACTGGCAAGAAACCACATTCCCATCATCATTCCTGATAGTCGTTTAGGTGATAATTTTGTCATAATGGACAAGCCGATAGGCGAGAGGCATAGTTCCCCAAAAGTGATAATGAAATAGGCAAACGTGAACATGTTCAGCGATGTGATGCCACTTGCATTTGCCAGAAAACGTGTGTAGTAGAATGCATAAAATGCCGCAGCCAGAAACAGGAAGCCAAGCCCGAATTTTATAACTGTATTGGGTTCCAGTTTTTTATGAGCAAGTCCCAGCCAGATGAGGCCGGCAATCGGGCTGAAAATAATAACAAACAGAGAGTTGGAAGTATTGTTGACAATATTGGGGTTGATGGTGAAAAACAATAATTGATGGCTAAGATTATCTTTTGCAAAAAGTGCCAGAGAGCCGCCGCTTTGCTCGAAAAAGGCCCAGAAAATCACCGAAAAAACAATAAATACAAAAGCGGCAAGCAGTTTTTTCCTGGCTTTTATATCCTTCTCCTTCAAGGTTTCATATACAAAATAAATGATAGCAAGCGGGCCAATAGTGTACATAAAATAATCTGTATAATCCGTATTCTTGATCATGATGAAAATCAAAGGAATACTCAGTAACGCACCAATGTATACCGCTATTTCCCGGCCTGTTTTTGTTTTGGCCGGTAAATGTTCAATGGGTGAATTTCCGATCGGTGCCAGTGATTTTTTGGTAGCAAGAAATGTAATCAGACCTATAATCATTACTACCGCTGCTGAGGCAAATGCATAGCTCCAGCCAAAGTCTTTGCTGGTCCCGAGGTAAACGCATACCGCGCCACCTAAAAGCGCCCCGATATTGATACCGGAATAAAATAAGCCGAAACCGGAATCTCTTCTCGAGTCGCCTTCCTTATATAAATCCCCAACCATAGAGGAAATGTTGGGTTTGAAAAATCCGGTTCCGATAATGGACAAGGCAATGCCCAGGTAAAAGAATTCCTGCGGTGAAGTGGCTATGATAATATTCCCTATAATCATTACAATTCCGCCAAACATTAATGACTTTTTGAATCCCAGCACTTTGTCTGCAAAAATCCCGCCGATGAAAGTGAAGGCATAAACAAAGGCTTGAATGGCACCATATTTTAAATTAGCGTCCTTGTCTGAGAGTGCCAGTCCCAACAGTTTGTCGGCCATAAAAATGGTGAGAATTCCTCTCATTCCATAAAAGCAAAACCGCTCCCACATTTCAACCAGGAATAAATACCATAATTGCTTTGGGTACTTTCCTTCAAAATTTTGGATTTGCTCGAGCGATGTTGTTTGTCCTTCCATAATTAGATTTTTAGAATAGCAGCAAAGTAAATCATATTTCCCAATGTGTTTCAAATTTTATTGGCTTAAAATCACCTGTACTTTCGGAAAAACTTTTTAAAATAAATGGTGTTTTTAAAATTCCTTTGCAGACTTTTGTACCTCAACGTTTAATATTATTATGCTGTATTCAATGACAGGTTTTGGCAGAGAAGAAGCCGCTATAGGTTCTTATCAGATTGTTGCCGAGATAAAGTCGCTAAACGGGAAGCAATCAGATGTAAATACCCGTATCGCTCCCGTACTCAGGCCTTACGAGGGTGAAATCAGGACATTGGTAAACGCCAAACTGGGCAGAGGCACAATTGATATTACTATTTCGGTAAAGCAGGATGGCGTCTCAAAGCCAATGTCAATCAATACGAATCTTGCTAAAAGTTATTATAAAGGAATGCAGGAAATTGCTTCCGAGCTTGGACTTCCGCAGGATAATATATTAGCCACTTTAATGACAATGCCTGAAATCGTGGCTCCGGATCAGGAAGCGCTACAGGAAGAAGATTGGGCTGCAATGAAAAATGTGATTGCTACGGCGGTCGAAAATTTACGGACACATCGACGTGTTGAAGGGGTTTCTTTACAACAAGACCTGGAAAATTGTATTACCAATATTGAAAATGGCTTGCAGGAAATTCTGCCATTTGAACCTTTGAGGATAGAACGTCTTCGTTCGAAAATAAATACCTCAATGGAAGAATGGGTTGCGGCGGCGAATATTGACAAAAACAGGCTGGAGCAGGAATTGATTTATTATATCGAGAAAATTGACTTTTCAGAAGAGAAAATCCGCCTGACCCAACATTGTAATTATTTCCGGGAGATATTAGCGAATGACGAGGAAATAAAGGGTAAAAAACTGGGCTTCGTATTGCAGGAAGTTGGGCGGGAAATCAACACGCTCGGCTCAAAAGCGAACGATGCTGATATTCAAAAACTGATTGTCGGCATGAAAGATCAGTTGGAGAAAGCAAAAGAGCAAATTCTTAATGTCCTGTAGTCCAAACCTATTGTTTTAAAAATTATTGATTGACAAAATGAAGAAAATACTTTTTGTTTTTGCGCTGATGATTTCGCTTTTTACGGGTTGCGTTCCTTCACCGTATTATCAGCAATCGTATTCCATTCCCGGAAATAAATGGAATCATGATTTCAAACCGGCGTTTGTGCTCGAAATTGAGGATACAACTATTCATTACAATTTGTCATTTATTATTCGTCATACAAATAATTATGGCTATTCCAATATCTGGTTGAATGTATTGGTAAAGAAACCCGGAGATGCAGTGTTTATCAGGACAAGAGTAGAAATTCCGCTGGCAACGCCACAAGGTAAATGGCTTGGCGTTGGAATGGGTGAAATTTATGAACAGAGAAGAATGGTTGTTTTAGACCATCATTCTATTCCTGTTACCGACGAGCTGGTGTCTGTTTCTGAAGAAAGTATCAATGATTTATTCAGTAAAAAAGGACGTTATGAGATAAGGCTTGAACAAAATATGCGCGAGCAAAACCTGGCTGATATTTTACATGTTGGGCTGCGTATTGAAAAGAGTTCTGTCAGAAGTGTAAATACAAAGAAGCCAAAACCCGTTTCGTAATAAAATGAAATTCCAAAGCGTCATTCATTTGTTATTGCTCGGTTATATCATAGCCGCATTGTCGTTTTGGTGGTTGAGTCTTGAAAAACAAAGCCGGATAATTTACAATCAGGAAATAGCCGCATTGAATCAAAATGTTGATTCAGGAACTTATGCTGTAAAGTATAAAAGAATAGAACAGGAAATTGAAATCCGCAAATCCAAAAGGAGTAAACAATATCTTGGTGAGGGATTAACATTTCTGTTCGTTATTCTTGTTGGTTCCTCTATTGTTTACACCACCTATCGCTTTAGTAACAAGCTTTCACGCCAACAGAACAATTTTATGCTGTCTGTTACGCATGAACTTAAATCACCGATAGCCGCCATGAAATTGACCTTGCAGACACTGCAAAAACACAAGCTGGATGAGGCAAAGCAAAGTGAATTGTTGGGGCGGTGTGTGAAGGAAGCTGACAGGTTAAATGAATTGTCCAATAATATACTCATCGCTTCGCAAATGGAAGGTGGCCAGTATAAAAATGAATGGCAAAAGGTTTCTGTTTCCGATTTGGTTTTATCCTCTTTTGAAACCTATAATGTTCGCTATCCAAACCGATTGCTGCACGCTATTCAACCTGACATTTCAATCAATACAGACAAAATGCTATTGCAGCTTGCTGTAAATAATCTATTGGAAAATGCGGTTAAATACACGCCTTCAGATAAGCCAATAACGCTGAGTTTGCAACTCCAGAACAGGCTTATTCAGATCGTTGTAAAAGACCTGGGGCCGGGCATTCCGGATGAAGAAAAAAAGAAAGTTTTCGGAAAGTTTTACCGCATTGGAAATGAAGGTACGCGTAAAACAAAAGGTACAGGTTTGGGCCTGTACCTTACCAGAAAAATTGTGGTCTATCTGAAGGGGACTATTTCGCTGAAGGATAATAAGCCAACGGGCAGTGTTTTTGAAATCTCCCTTCCGGCAAATGCTTGATTTATTTGTCTTTTAACTTCTCAATGAGCATTTTCTTAAAATCTCTTTCGGCCTCATAAAGCTCTACCAATTGCTGCGGAGAAATGACCTGTAAAAGCTCATCTCTATATTTTTTACTGAGTTGCAAATCCTTTTCTTTGTATTCAATATTATCATCTACCCGTCTGTAGGCTTGGTATTTGGTAAGATTTTCATTTTTATTGCTCATAAACTGCTTGAGGTAAGTTTTTCTCAAAGCAGACCTTTCATCCATGTAGCGTGTGTAAACTGACCAGAATTTCGCGTTCTGATCTGGGGGCAAATGCATTTTTTCTGTAATAAAATTTACCCTCATTGCGCGCACCCTGCCTGAGCCATCACCCTGTGCAAAAGAC
>DLGS01000185.1 GCA_002482815.1 Bacteroidetes bacterium UBA7688 | reverse complement strand
GTCCTGCAGGTATAATCGGAACCTGGTCTCAGTTTGGTGGTGCCGGAACTGTTATTACTTTTCCAAATTCTCCAACCACCACAATTACCGGGTTGAATTATGGAGAAACATTTGATTACATCTGGACAGTAAGTGCAGGAACTGAAAGTGTTTGCCCTGTGGTAAGGGATACTGTACATATTGCCGTTTCCACACCTGTTTCTACTGCAGTAGCAATGGCAGACGTATTAATGTGCGCAACATCTACAATTTCTTTGCCAATTACTGCTACTGCTCCAACATCGGGTATAGGTTCCTGGACTATTTTGGAATCACCGGTTGGTGTTTCTACAACAATTACAAATCCGACTTTAAGCTCTACAACTGCGGGTATCAGAGGTGGTGTTACCTATTTATTATGGCAAGTAACTGGTGGGGGAGCATGTCCATCATCATTTGATACAGTGAGAATTGAAGCTGTTCCAACTCCTAATGCCGGTGCTGACAGGAATACTTGCGACGTTACTAATATTTTATTAACCGGCTCAGCAAAGGCAAGTGGTACAGTAGTATGGACCCAAATTTCAGGACCATCTGCTGCAGTATTTAGTCAGCCAACCTCAACGACAACCTCTGTAACCAGCTTGGTGCAGGGAACTTATGTTTTCCGGTATACTCTCACGCACCCTTCCTGTGGGGGTTTTGATGAAATTACAATCGTAAACTATGGCAGACCAAAAGCTGATGCCGGACCAAATGCATCCCTTTGCTGGGTTCCGCCAAGTGCGACTTTCACATTAACCGCTGATACAACGGGAGGTGTTGGCCCTGCTAATGTTACCTGGTCAAGATTTTTAGGACCTGGTTCTGTCAGTTATGCACCAAGTGCAACTTCTGCAACAACAAATGCTACTGTTACAGCTCCCGGATTACACCAATTTTTGCTAACTGTTTCTAACACGGGATGTTCCTCTCAGGATTATGTTGATATTTTTGTAGATAAACCAACTGCTTTAGGTTTTACGCTGACTCCAAGATCTGCCTGTAATGATACATTCCTTATAACTGCCTCTGTACCGGTAGATGGATATACTTACTTGTGGGAATTCCCCACTGGTCTTATCACCTCTGCAGCAGGTACTAATTTAAGAAATGTTGCAAACAGATTTTTAACCACCGGAAATAACAAGGTATATCTTACGTTAACAAATCCTAGTACTCTTTGTACTTTCAGAGATTCTACTACAATTTATGTTTGTAAATCTGTAATTCCACCAATAGCAAATAATATTACTGCAGCAAGTATGAACAGCAGCAACAGTGCGACGCCAATTCCACAGTTGAAAGCATCTAACCCAAGTGGAACACCAATAAGAACTTATAGTGTTTTGACTTTACCTACGGCGAGTCAAGGTGTCTTATACTATTGTGCGGCAGCCCCTGCAGCTTGCCCGGCTGGTACTTTAACACCTGTTTCTGTAAGTTCAACACTTACTCCAGACCAATCAGCAACGTTGTATTTTGATCCGGCACCAAACTTTAAGGGGAATGTTCTCTTTACCTATAATGCTGTAGATACAAATGATCTGGTAAGCAATACAGCAACCTATACTATCCCGGTATTCAATAATCCACCTGTGACACATAATATTGTAACCGCAATAATTAATAAAGGCGATATCAATACTTTAATTCCAAACCTGATTTCGGGAGATGCTGACGGTTCCGTAGACAGCTTTGTTTTGTTCAGCATTCCATCGTCATCCCTTGGCGTTTTGAGTTATTGTTCTAATGCTACCGAACCTTGTACAGGAAGTGTTATTAATATAAGCTCAGGTGCAACCATTTCAAAAGCTCAAATGCTAACACTTAAATTTGATCCAAATTCTGGTTACACCGGCAACTACACATATGAGTATCAGAGTATTGATAATAATGGAAACATCAGCAATACGAGTACTTATACTATTCCTGTTTCGGATATCTGGGCCTTTATAGGAAATTATTCTCCAGTTGCTAATAACATTACTTCTCAACACATTTCTAATAATTCAGGAAGTACGCCAATTCCAAACCTGCGCGGTACAGACCCTGATGGAGTAGTTGTCAGTTATACAATAGGATCATCAGTGCCGAACGGTTCTACACAAGGAACACTTTATTATTGTCCTGTTCCAGGTCCTGCCTGTGCATTATCTGCAGTCACTCCTGGTATGTCTATCAGTCCGGCTCAGGCAACAACCTTACAATTTGATCCTGTTCCGGGATTTGTTGGTAACGCAACATTTACTTATACCGCTACTGATAATTTTACAACACCTAACATTAGCGACCCCGCAACATATATCATTCCAATTGTGAATATGCCACCGATTGCGAATCCTACCAGTGTTAACCCTATCGTGAATACAAAAACTGCTACAACACTGCTGCCACCTTTGTCTGGCTATGATATTGACGGAAGTGTAGTTAGCTATATTATTAATGATGTTCCTCCTTTTAGCCAGGGATTATTAAAGTATTGTGCTACAGCACCAGGAATATCATGTACAGATGCTACGCTTTCTTTGATAACTTCTGCGTTATCTAATCTTACAGCAGCACAAATGAGTACATTGCATTTTATACCTAATATAGGCTACACCGGTGATTATATATTTCACTTCAGTACAGTAGATAATAATGGTTTACAAAGCCAGCCAGCTGAATTTAAAATTCCTGTTATCGGATTTGCATTGACAGTTGGTGCACCGCCTATTGCTTACAGCTATAACAATCCTACAATCAATAGCTCAAGCTCTGCTTTGCTTTCATCTGCAATTACAGGATTTGATCCTGATGGTACCGTCGTTAATTATACAATCACGACAATAACACCTGCAAATGAAGGTGTACTAACTTATTGTACAACTCCTCCTACCGGCTGTGGTACTGTTGTTGGAGTAGGTACTGTGCTTACGTCTGCACAAGCTGCAACAGTTACATTTACTCCGGCATCAAATTTCAGCGGAGTTGCTACTTTTAATTATATTAATACTGATAATGATGGCAATCCAAGTAATACCGCCACAGTAACTATTCCGGTAGTCAATCTTCCACCGACTGCTATTAATATTACCAACTCATCAATATCAAGGACCAGTGGTGTTCCGGCTACTTTGAACCCTTTAGCAGCAACCGATCAGGACGGTACAGTAAGTAATTATAAAATTCTTACAATCCCTACCACAAATGAGGGGGTATTGAAACTATGTGTTACTCCACCAGCTACAGGATGTACTGATGTTGCGGTAAACCAGTTAATCAGTCCATCAGACATTAGTAATCTGGCATTTACACCAAATAATTTGGGTCATTCACCGGTTATCACATTCTTATATGCTGCTATTGATAATAATGGAAATATCAGTAATACAGCAGCAGAAAGTATACCGTTGTTTGATGCATTTCCTTTGCCTGTTTCTTTACTTGATTTTACCGCAGTAAAGAAAGTGAATAATGCATTTATTGAATGGAAAATTGGTGTTGAACATACGGGAGATCAGTATATGTTAGAGCACAGTGTTGACGGATCTAAATGGAAAACAATCAACACTCAAACTGCAAAACTTCTGTCATCAGTTGACCATACGTATAATTACACTCACAGTAGCGTGTCATCAGGAAGAAATTATTATCGCCTGAAATTAATTGACGCTTCAAATAATTTTGAATATAGCCCTGTAAGAACTTTGACATTTGATCATAATAATGTATTAAATGTTTTCTTACAACCCAATCCGGTAGCTGACAAGCTATATGTAGGGTCTACTAACGGGTCAGCAATTTCAAAACTTGTTATAATGGATGTTAGTGGCCGGAAAATGATGGAATACAACGATCTTATATCGGGCTCTTTCATTGACATGTCATCATTAACAAATAGTTTGTATATCGTCAATATTACTGACAGTAATGGAGGTTCGCATGTATTTAAAATTTCTAAAAGCAAATAGCGTTTTTAAGTATAATCAGAAAGAGAGGCTGGAAAATTTTCCGGCCTCTCTTTCATTTAACTATCAACTAACAAACAAAACCAATTGTGGATTTAAGAGGTATTATATAAATAAAACGTTCTTCTGTTTGAAAAATTGATTACAATTCAACTTTTTATTCATCTTCAGCTTCATAATCCACTTCGCTTTCAGCTACCGTTGTCAGCTTTTTCCTCTTCGAGTGTTTCTGCCAATACATCAGCCACATCATTCAGGACTAAGTTTTTACCAATTATACCAGTCCTCTGTAAGACTTACACACTCACCAACACCAACTGTTTTTAAACCACCAATTTTTTACACTGATGACTCTTGGTGGGGAGAAAATGATATAACGGGCTTAATTAAAAAAGACCCGGGCACAAGGTTTAAAATGAACAACTGGGTAGTTACCAATTGGTTCTGTTCACCAATGAGCACAAGCAGTACAAAGGTCATGTCTGTAATGAGGCTCAATACCGGAGCAGCGTTGCCACCCAATTCATTGAAAGGATTGGAGGGCAAATTCTTTGCAACGGCTGGTATATTCTCTGCACCATCGAGCAGAATAACGAGTGCTAATGTTGTTGCAGGAGATTACACTTATCCATCCTCTGGAACCTTTGCTGTTACTACTGTGATTGATGCAGATACGTTCCGACCAATTACAAAGATGCTTGGCATAAAAGAACAAGGATTTGAACAAGTCAAAATCTGCCCGAATCCTGCAATGTAATCTACGTAACAGGTACAATAGAAGGCCGTATTATGACTTTACTTGACATTAGTGGCAAAACAATAATGCAAAAATATCAACAGGAAACAACAATGCAATTCCTGTAAGGAACCTGATTGCAGGCACTTGCCTCTTGAGAATTGAGGACAAGGAAGGAAAATAAGGCACAGCAAAAATTATTAAAGAATAAAAATCTTATTCCGGGACAGAGTACTTACTATCTGTTTTTCAACAGTAATCAAATAAGGAAATACAATCCGTCTGCTACTATCATAAAACACCAATTCAACTACCATCTCCAACACCAAACAATTAGTTTCTGAACCCAAATAAAAAAGTAACCAATATTACACTGGTTGCTTTTTTTAATAGTTAATAATAAAAACATTGACTATTAGATTAAACTCCAATTCTATGTTAGTAGTTCATTTTATAACATTAGTAAGTATAGGCTTCTTTCATTGCAATAACTTCATTTAAAAATACCTGCATTTCTCTTTTAATATGAGTAGGTTAATAAAATTATTTTCTTCGTAAAACTTGCTAAGTTCCACCCATAATTTTATGTATTGCTTATAATGCCCGATATAGTAATCATTAGGGTTGCAAAGCTCCATTTCTTCATAAAAATTTATAAGAAGTTTTATCCACTGCTCTAAGGTATCTAAGTTTTGAAATTCCTGAGAGTACGAATTAAGACGCCTTCCATTAACTAAAGTTTCCTTTCTTAAGCGCAAAACCTTTTCAAATAGAATCTCAGATATTTTATTTCGCGGAATTATTATGTTTAGCTTTTTGCAAGACCAATTGTAAAGCGAGTCAATATCCATATTGCAATTATGTACCCGAAAAGTTCGAACCCCAAAATTCTTAAAACAAATGAAGACAGGAAATCGTGTAAATATCCCCATTTTTTTTCTGCTGTATTGATGTTTACTACCAACTATCTCCTAACTTTTAAGTTGGTTGAAAGTTGTGCCTGGCATTGTTTTTTAGTGCCATAATTACCTAATTACAAAAAATATTCAGATTCGCAAGGGATTCTGACTTTTATTAAAAATTCGTCCGAAAATCCTTGCATAAATGAAGATCAAGCTATACTTTGAACTCCAAGTTTTGAATTCCCAGAAGAAATTGAAACACTCTTCAGGAAAGTTATTGTAATCATTAGTGACAAGATTAAGTAAGTCTTAATTAAGTAATTGAATAGTTATAACTAAAAGCATTCTTATGACCGTATATAAAATTGAACTTTGGATAATTTCATTGTTCCTTCTTTTTTGCTCATGTAAAAAAAGTTATACCCCTCCGCCTCCCACAGTACCGGAAGGGATTTACCAAGGATATGATAGCGCCCTTTACGTCCATGATATTTATGGACAGCAATTGATTGGCGCTTGCCTTGATGTAAAAAGAATTGATGGTAACCTCTATTTTTATGATGTGCTGTTAGAACAAACAGGTGAGAACACTTATAAGTTTGACTATACTACAATAACACACTTTGGTATTGGTGAAGAAAGTATAACCTTTCCAATTCGGAAAATGGGCGTGTTCAAATTCTCCTACAACCATTTAATTGTCCATTACAGCGTAGGAATTAAAGGTCAGACAATGTCAGAATATAAGTTTAATGGCTGGCGATAATTCCTCCGATATGCAGAGCTATTGTTCAGAATACTACAATCAAATACTATGGTTTATCCTCATGAAGAAGCATTACAGAAAGCTTCACAAAGTCATTATATGGGGGGAAACTTTCTATTGTGAGAAGTTCCAAGAGAATATTATAATTGAAAGTGTTGAGCCGTGCCATGTAGAGGATGCTTCAGTAGATGAATACTTTGTTTTTGTAAAATGGTATAGCCTTTATGCAAGAGAGTTTATGTTTATTGAAATAAGTGAATTTAACTTGAAACGTGCCTGATTGTCAGAAGGAATCCATCCACTTATGTTTATATGAATAACAAAAAAGTTAGCCTGGTATTGGTGACTTTTTGATTTTTAAATTTACCCAAATGCATTTCGAATAAATTCAGCAATTTGACCTTCCAGAGCTATCAAAAATTCCGGAGTATCAGGCGTAGTAAATTTCAGGCTCAATCCCTGCTTCGATAGAAAATAGAACTTCACGCCGTGTTCCACGCACCAGCAATCCCTATGTTGGGAAATCCACAACTGTTGAGCCTATGTTCATCAGCCGCCATACTGCCAATGCAATGTTGTAGGTAGCCTTTACCATTCAGCTTTGAAGTCTAATAGTTCCTTTGGAATCTTTCTTTTAATGAAAATATGTTTCAACCTATTTTTTGAATAAATAAAAAGTGTATCGCCATTAAATTCAAATGTATTTGTTATAGTTCCTACAGCTCCCATTCCTGAAACCTGTGTTATCAAGTCCCCTTTTATTTTATCATCCTTTTTATAAATAATTCCTCTCCAACCTGTAAAACTTGGGTCAAACATTTCCCTGTCAAGAGTTTGGATATTTCTGTCTAAAGCGAACCAATTAAAACACCCGTTTCCATAAAATCTGTAAGCTCCATAAATTGTATTTGGGTCTTGATGATTTTCTCTTGCCAAAACATTTACTGGATTATCTCCAATGTAAAATGTGGTGTTGTATTCTTCGTAAATGACTGAAGTATCGATTTGTATAAAAATGGATTTGTCAAAATAAATTCTGTTTTTGTAGACTTTTGGATTTGCCGGTGCTTTCTGGTATCCATTTCTAAGAATAGTAGTTTGAATACAAGCGGTAGAAAAAGTAAAGGGAATACAGTTCTAAAATATTTCACTTTTGCCAATTGAAAAATGCTTGGGATAAGTTTATGTACAACTCTTAAATAGACGCAAGTTTACGAATTTCTTTATGAAATGAAAACACCAATTGACATCACTATATGCAAATGAGCATACTTGTTTAAGGATAAAAATGAGGCTTCAGAACTCAGGTGTCACTTAACATTTCAATTCCAATCGGTATAAAGTCCTATTCTTAATTCCGTATCATTCCAGATGCTATCAGCAGTGATGATTAATACATCTCCTTTTGGTGCTTCGCACTCTACTCGTATTGGATACTTATCCATCAAAGAATCTGGAAATTTTTGAAACGGGCCTGCACCATAGCAATTGTAACAATAACGCTGTTGTTTTATAAAAGCTTCAAAATCTTTTCTTGGAAGTGTAAAATAAGCAACCGAACCATCACCATCAATACAAAGAAAGTTTCGGTAAGAACCAAACTCCACATTGTGCGCCGATTTAGGTACAATCAAGTTGTGGTTAAGAAATAATCCACAACGGTTATTTGAATGCACAAGTATTTCGATCACTACAAGACAAATCAAACTACAGCAGACAAAGCTCAAGTATATTCCACGATTATTTTTTTTTTCGCATCCTTATTTAACGATACGGGCTTTAATTTATTTTATCAGTTAATTTATTAAGAAAGCCAGGTTGAAATTTGGACTCGCTGGAGTTCTGCAAGAATTGAGCACAAGACTTCATGGTTTCAAACTGATCTGATACACTTGCTTATAATGAACGTCAACGCTTCAAGGTCGAGAACCAAATGTCTCCATTTGATCAATGAAGGATTGAGTTCATACTATAGCTTACAAACCCTTCCTGCTCTGCAAAATGGCTAAAGGGTTAGCCTTTCTCTTTTTATGGGAAACAAGAATTATTTGGGTTTGGGCTTTTCAGCACAATTTCCTCACGCATTTTCAGTACGGCATCATGAGTATGCGTCTTCCAATAGTCATCCCTTGACATCAGCACATCTGTGATTTTATTCGCCACTGCTTGCAATGTCGGGAAATCCCAATTATGCAATTCCTCCAATGTAGGATTCAGATTTTCCAACATGCAATCCAGATATTCGGTATCTTCTATCAGAATGAATATTTGAGCAAAGAGAAATTGCTGCCGGAGAAAAGAGTTGTTGCAGAAAATGATGTCATCTGCAATTCTGTACAAGTGAAAATCATCCTTCCAAGACAACACTTGAAGGCTGAATTTTTCCGCTTCCTCCTTGTTCAGGTGGCTCAGGTAATCTCTTATGTAAGGACTGTGAATATACTCCCATTCGCCTCCACCTTCTCGTGGGCAGGTTATTATATAGTCTTTTAAGAACTCTGAAGGATTTAACATGATTACTAAAATTAGTGTTTCATGTGTTTATTTACATTAGTGACTTCTGTATTTTCTGTCACTTCTAACAAAATTAGTGGAATCCTCGTTGAGTCCTCACAATAATAATATTAGGAGGTTCTTTGGAACATTGCCGATTCGGTGGAGTTCCGCAAGAAGTGAGCACCAGACTTCATGGTTTTGACTGACTTGAAAGGTTATTTAGGTCCTTAATAAGGATAAAGTATAATAGAAAAATGGAAAAATGTAATACTCATTACCTGAATTTATGGAATTTTGGGAGAACGTCCTGAATTTATGAAATTCCTCAAAAATAACGGCCTTTCAATTGTATTTTTTCTCCTTTTCGTAGGTTCTTTTATTGGGCAAACACTGCTCGGTTTTACAGAACATAATAGAGACTTAGCAGAATTAAACTCAAGCGAGATTGGCTTGGGAGAATACCTGTTTTCCGGTCATTTCATTGAGTCAACATTTGAGAACTGGGAAAGCGAGTTCCTGCAAATGGCCTTGTTCGTTGTACTCACCATTTACCTCCAGCAAAAAGGATCGTCTGAATCGAAAGATTTAAATAAAAACGAAGAAGTCGACAGGGAACCGGATCCTAATAGAAAAGATGCGCCATGGCCTGTAAGGAAAGGTGGCCTGTTTTTAAAACTTTACAGAAACTCACTGACTATTAGTTTGCTACTATTGTTCCTTATCTCCTTTATGTTGCATTTTTACGGCAGCTTAAAAGATGAAAACGCAGAAAACTTTTTATCCGGTAAACCATTGGAAAGTGCGATTGAATATGTAACCGGTTCCAGGTTCTGGTTCGAGTCATTCCAGAATTGGCAGAGCGAATTCTTGTCTGTTTTTGTTCTTGTGGTGTTCTCCATCTATCTCCGTCAAAAAGGTTCGCCACAATCTAAACCGGTGGATGCACCAAATTCAGAAACTGGAGAGTAAATAAAATTTTTTATTTTATGCCATCCAAAATTGCAAATACATTCGGTAATTTAAAATGCCTTGCTCTGGGGTTTGCGTTATTGCCATTAAAATCATTCTCACAGGCTGATAGTTTGAAGATTACACCCAAAACTAAAATGCAGGTAGATCTTCCCGATGAGACAGAAGAAACAGATTTGCTACATAAACATGAAGTGCAAATTGAGACTTCAGTTTTGTATAACCGCTATAGGAATGGTGAGCCATCTTTGATAGGTCTTGGAATGCTCCGCTATGGGCTTTCAGATAAAGTTGAATTGCGGTTAATGGCAGAAGATGGATACAACAGGGATAAATATCTCGAAGAGACAGTGCAAAGTACCTCTCCGTTTTCAATTGGCACAAAAATAACCATTTTAAAAAACAAGAAAATACTACCGGACATCACATTTGTTGGGTATCTCAAGTTACCGGCAACTTCACGCAGCAAGGAGCAAACCGTCTACTGGTCACCAATTTTGCTTTTGGCGTTTCAGAACAAATTATCAGGAAAATGGACACTTGAATATAATGGGGGAATTCAACAGGAGTCATTTGGCCGAGATTGGTTTTGGTTGGCCAGCGGATCGATTCATTATGAAATAAGCGGAAGCGTGGAAGTTTTTGCGGAATATTTTGGTCAATATCAAAAAGGAGAAGAGTCTGTACATAATGCGGGTGCAGGTATTGCGTATCAAATGGCAGAAAATTGGGAATTATTTCTCTCCGGAGGGAGTACTATAAACTATTACGAGTATAATTATTTCGGCATCACAGGGCTATCGTGCCGGTTTTAATATTCTTCCGTAGATTCGAATGAACCTTCATTTAATCGCTGGAGTTCTGCAAGAATTGAGCACCAGACTTCATTGTTTCAAACTGATCTGATACACTTGCGTATAAGATCAAAACAATGAAGAAAACAATAAACTCAAAAGCAGGAAGTGCATATCCTTTCCTTGATGCACGCACACCAATGGCCAACAGCGATATGCTACCCGTCAAACTTACCATTACACTAAACAGCGCTCAGTTCCGCATTGGCCTTAAATTATACGCTACGCCTGATGTATTCGAAAAAGCGATGTCAGCAAAAGGAACAATCACCAAAGAAGCCAAAGCATTAAGGAATTCAATTGAACAATACCTCGAAAAGGCAAATAGTATTTTGGATGAATTCCCACTCGCAAACCAAAAGATGTTCACCAATCTTTTTAAGTCGGAAGCTGCACTTAAAGGGAATATGAAAACTGATATGGCAATTCTGTTCCAACAAAAAATAGATGAACTGACAGCTGAAGACAATGCAGGAAGCAAGAGCTTTTACGAGCAATCATTGGTGGCGTTTAAGCGCTACAAAACGAGCTTCTTTTTAGAAGACATTACACCAGCCTGGTTAAAAGGTTTTAAGGCGTGGTGGCTAAGTATTGGCAATTCAGCTTCTACAGCACAAATACATTTCAGGAGCTTAAGGCACATCTTCAACAGGGCAATAAAGCAAGGACTGATTTCTTCAGGCCATTATCCATTTAAAGAATTTACAATCGGCTCAACAACAAAATCGAAGGATGTTTTATATCCTGAACAATTGAAAAAATTATGGGAGTATACGCCAACAAGAAATGGTGAAGAGCGTTCAAAAGATTATTTTATTTTCCTTTACCTCTGCAACGGAATGAACATCAAAGATGCTCTGAACCTTAAAGGCAGTAATATCAAAGGAGACAAGATTGTTTTCATCCGTTCAAAAACTGCAAATACAAACCATGAAACAAAAGAGATCGTTATTCATCTTCATCCTGAAATAAAGCGCATCATTGAAAAATGGGGAGACCTGAAAACGAAGGATTACATATTCCCATGCCTTCGTGGAATCGATAATAACATTGAAAGAAAAAGAGTGAAAGATATTTTTGCACGGAACTTGAACAGGGACCTACGTCCGATAGGAAAGAAATTGGGATTCGAAGTTGTACTTAACCTTAACCTTGCTCGCCATTCCTATGCAACACGATTGAAGATTGATGGTATCCCAACAAGCATGATCAGCGATGCTCTCGGCCATTCTTCTTCTACAGTAACCGAGCATTATCTCAAAACTATTCCAAATGCTATGGTCCAAAAAATATCAGAATCGCTGTTGAACTTTTAGTTTGCCAAAACAAATTTAGCTTTTTGTCATGTCAATATTGACATGGCTCTACCATATTTAGTTAACAATTCAGACATTGTTGTAAAACCATGGATTAAAGTAGATTATCTTAGGGATTAACCTTTATAATCTACTCTTGATTTTGGCTCTCCATTTCCCGCTATCAATAGCAGATTTGATCTGCCTAACCTCTTCTTTGGTAAAACCATGTGCATATGCCTGATTTCCTTGGTGAAATATTGTTACACTGGAAAAGCCGATAAGTGGTGTGTTTACGTTTACCGCAGAAACATTGTCATAGTTTATAAATCGGGTTTCTCCACTGAAGAAACTTGGAATCCTCACCTTAATACCGAAATGTTCTATATGTATTTCTGCAGGAAAGATTTTATTCCCATCGGATAGTCTGGATGCTATATATTTCATATAAATATGATCGTTAATGGTTGTTTAAATAGGGTTCATTTCTGCTCTTCACTTCCATTCTTTGGACAATCCTTGAATCCCAAACTTGATTCACGATAACTGCTGCAACTTTGATTGTAAGCTTTATGGGCTCGAAGGAATTATCATTGTACAATGCTATATACACTTTGCCTTTTTGCGGGTATTTCATTTGAGAAGCTTCATTGATTATGTCACCTGATTTATAATGATAATATGGTTGACCTGCTTGGAATAAGGCAGCATTATTACCATCTAAAAACCAATACTTAACATTGTTATCTCCCTGTACAGCATTAAAATATGAAAACCCTGTCAGGGCAAGAACCCCAAGCGCTCCATAACCCGGAATCGCAGAAATAGCAGATGCAGTTGTTCTAGCAAACTCCATTTTTACTTTCTCATATTCACGTTCTCCTTTACTACCTGTCGCAATATAAAAACTCCAAGAGCTTGTATTATCCGGCAAAACGAAGTCAACTATTTGGAAATTTTTATTGCCGTTTAAAGCTGTTTTTGATGAAACTTGTGGCATAGCAGAATAAATTTCTTCAATAACAGTGTCGCTCCTTACCAGGAAATTTTCCTGAATGGGTATATAACTCGTATCCTGAATTTCGCGCCAATAAACTGACGTGTTAAATGCTTTGGTTTCTTCTCGTCCGGGCAAACGTTGAATCTTTACTTTACAGATGCGTCCCCCAATTGAAGAATTAGCAAAGCGAAATTTGTAAATACCGGTTTTGGGAACACTAATAATTTTATTTGAAATAACTTTTGTCTTGTAATCCATAAACCTGGAATTACCTGGCATTTCTACAATTTCCAACTCTTTCAATTCCTTATTGTTTCTTTCTTCAAAGTTAAAAATGAGCTGATCTCCTTCACAAAAGCCATAGTAGAAAACCCCTTCATTAAATGCTGCAACTTTAAATGTGTTTTCTGAAATATCTATTGGTACTTGTGCCAATGTTATTGTTGAATAAAATAAGAAAATTGCCAGTGCCGTACATTTCAGCGAAGAAATTTGTATAAACTCTATATATCTCATATAAATTCTTTAGGCAGTTAATTACTATTGCTGAGCATTCGTTTAATAAATCATTTACATACACCACAACTGCCTCCATTCTTTGAGCAGTTTTTGCAATACTTACAATTTTTGCAAGCAGTGCAGTACTTATCTCCGGAGCAAGTTGCCTCTGCGGTACAACATGCTGATGCAATTATTTGATCTGGCTTTTGATTTTTAGATGTATTCGTGCAACTACCACATATTAACATAAAAATCCAAAAGGAAGCGAATATCTTTTTCATATTTAAATTGAGATGGTGATTTGGTAAATTATTTATGTTGCCAGCACATTGTACAATCTGCCACTTTTCTTTGACAGGGAGTTCCATCCTTAGTTTTGGCACCGCAAATGCAGGATGAAGTAGGGGAGGAAGAAGATGATGAATTACCAGAATAATTATCATCATATTCATTTTTACTACAGGATGTGGCCATTGTAAGGCATAATAAAAAAACAGAGATTTTTCTCATAATAAAGTTTTTTGACGTAAGATAAAAGTTAGTAAGGGAAACTATTTAAGTGCGACATTTGAATTTAGTAAATACTGATTAAGCATTTTGGTCGGCCTCTATGATCTTTGTATTCCCTTTTACAATGTCATAATTCAACACTGTATTCAGCAAAGTATCTGCATAAAGAAAAATATCATCTACCGTTAGGATTTCTCTTCGTGTTTCTTTTTTCTGCTCATCGAAAGTTCCGATATAATGCTTTGAACCATTCAGGTATAAACGGCATATACTTTTGCGGTTATTGTCATCAAGTAAAACAGCGAAGTATGATTGAGCGTCACGGTATATAATACGGTCAGGTTTTATTTTTTGTCTAAGTATGGTTTTGACAATAAGGAAAGCTTCAATTTCTTCCTGTGTAGTTTCTATCTTTATATCATTTACAAGAGATGAAGGAATTTGCTCCTGCTGAATTGTCTCTTTTTCGTTTTCTTTTTTAAGCGCTGAATTCAGCCTTTCGGTAATCAAATCATTGATATACTGCTGAATTGATTTTTTAGTGAGTAAGCCAAATTGCTCTATTAGTTTTGCAGTCAGCATCCCCTGATAGATTTGTTTTGCAAAGTGTTTTACAAAACCTTCGCTCGGGGTCAAAAATTCAATATTGATAAGAGCTTTTAACTCGGTCATATACTTAAGTTCACTAGCCGTGTTTTGGATGTTAATTATGTCGAAATACGATTTATGAAATTTTTTGAGCTCTTCAATCTGGTTGTCTTTAATATCAGTTACATTAAACTCAAAAAATGGTTTTTCATCCATCTTATTGATTTCAATAAGATCAGTATAGAACCGAAAGATAATACCGTTTGAGAGTAGGCCAAATTTTGCCTTTGTAGTATGGAAATATCGGAATAGCTGAGAATTGTGAGGGTCCAGCCCTTCACCCCAATGCTTACATTCTATTAAAATTACAGGTTGTCCTTTCTGTATGATAGCGTAATCTACCTTCTCTCCTTTTTTAATTCCGATGTCGGCAATAAATTCAGGCACCACCTCTAGCGGATTGAATACATCGTAACCTAAAGCATTTATAAAAGGCATTATGAAAGCATTTTTAGTAGCCTCTTCAGTTGTGATCTGAGCTTTAAGTTTTTCAACACGCTCCCCAAACTGTTTAATTTCATCTTTGAAGTCCATAGTAATTGTTTAGTTTATTACATTATTGATAATTGTTTATGCTTTCAGTCACTACTTCTTTTCTTTTATTATTTTTGAAAAAGGTTGCCAGAACATTAGATTTAAACCATTCATTTTATAATCTTTTTTTTCTTTTTGGAAAGCAGGTGGTAGGTTAAATTACCGATACCTAACGTAAACCAAAATGTAAAAAGGAAAATCAGCAAATGAGTTCCTTTACTCGCTTCGTTTCTTGTCAACAGGAAATATTCAGGAGTTTCTTCTTTAAGTTCCCAATCATTTGCCATATACATTTTTGCATCGTTCAATGCCTTTTCACGCTTTTGTTCAATATTGATTTGTTGTGTTGTATCCATTTTTTTGAAGATTATTTTTTTAATATTTAATTTAGCACTTTGAAGGATAATACTAATGTCTTTAGTTCATAAAGTCAGCTA
>DLGS01000074.1 GCA_002482815.1 Bacteroidetes bacterium UBA7688 | reverse complement strand
CCTTACCCATTATTTCCTGAATGATTTTACCACTTCCACGTTTCACAAAATCATTCAGGAAATAATGGGTAAGGCTCACCAGCGAGCAGATATTAAGCTGGATAATATCAAGCTGGCGGTTCAAATCGCTGTCGGCAAACAGGCCGTATTGCCCCTGCCCTGCATTGTTCACCAACACATCGATGTCAATTCCTTTATTCTTCACCTCCCTATACAAATGGCTCGCAGCACTGAAACCGAACAAGTCACAAGGAATAATAATAACTTCTTTTGCACCTTCTTTTTCCAGTAATGATTTTGTTGTGGCCAATTCGGTTTCACTTCTGGCAGCGATAATGATACTGTAATTATCAGCCGCAAAAAGCCTGGCTAATTCAAGGCCGATACCGCAGGTTCCTCCTGTTATTAATACTGTTTTATGTTCCATTATCGTCAAATTTTAATGTACCTGAGAATGATGATTACAATAATCATAGTGTCAAAATTGAGGCTTTCATTTAAGGGATGTTTTGTATGATTAAGTATTCAGTTTATACCATTTTCATAATCGCTAAAACCCTAAAAGGAAACGCTGCAGCAGCATAAATGAAAGGTGCTTGAAATCATGTAAGCTTTATCCCAAAGCATATAAAAAATAGACACGATGCTGCACTTCCTTTGTACACTCAATCTCCTAAACAATTAAAATCGCTGATTATGGCAACAAAAAAACCAACGGCTAATTCTGTTCCCGACAGTGGAAAGGATGTAGAAAATATCAAAACTGAAAGCCTCAAGCCTCATACGGCCAATGCAGACAATGAAATGATGACAACGGATCATGGTGTCAAAATAAATGACGACCAGAACACCCTGAAAGCCGGTAACCGTGGACCTTCGCTGCTCGAAGATTTTATATTCAGGGAGAAGATGACCCATTTTGACCACGAAAGAATACCTGAACGCATCGTGCACGCAAGGGGTGCAGCTGCTCATGGTGTTTTCCAGGTTTATGAATCACAATCCGCCATCACCAAAGCCGGCTTTCTGAATGATACAAGCGCCCAAACACCTGTGTTCGTAAGATTTTCAACTGTTGCCGGTTCCCGTGGATCCAGTGATCTGGCCAGAGATGTAAGAGGTTTTGCCGTGAAGTTTTATACCCAGGAAGGAAACTTCGACCTGGTGGGAAATAACATGCCGGTTTTCTTTATACAGGATGCTATGAAATTTCCGGATCTGATTCACGCAGTAAAACCGGAGCCGGACAACGAAATTCCTCAGGCTGCCTCTGCACATGATACTTTTTGGGATTTTATTTCCCTGATGCCGGAAAGTACACATATGATTATGTGGGCCATGAGCGACCGTGCCATTCCCCGCAGCTACAGAATGATGGAAGGGTTTGGCGTTCATACTTTCAGACTCATTAATGAAAAAGGTGAATCCCATTTTGTCAAATTCCACTGGAAACCCCTATTGGGTGTACATTCCGTATGCTGGGACGAAGCACAGAAAATTTCGGGAAAAGACCCTGATTTCCACCGAAGGGATTTGTGGGATGCCATCGAAAGCGGCAATTTTCCAGAATGGGAATTAGGATTACAGGTTATTCCCGAGGCAGATGAACATAAATACGATTTCGACTTGCTGGACCCCACAAAATTAGTTCCCGAAGAGCTGGTACCTGTTCAAAGAATTGGCAAGCTTACCCTAAACAGAAACCCTGATAACTTTTTTGCAGAGACCGAGCAGGTGGCTTTCCACGTCGGCCATATTGTTCCCGGTATAGACTTCACAAACGACCCTTTGATGCAGGGACGTTTATTCTCTTACACCGACACACAACTGATTCGTCTGGGCGGACCAAACTTTCACGAAATACCGATCAACAGGCCGGTGGTACCCGTGCACAATAACCAGCGCGACGGACACATGCGCCAGACCATCAATAAGGGTAAAGTTGCCTACAGCCCAAATTCATTGGGTGGTGGATGTCCTTTCCAGGCCGGGCAAATGGATGGTGGATTTACGTCTTATCCGGAACGCATTGAAGCGCATAAAGTGCGTGAAAGAAGCCGAAGCTTTTTTGATCATTTCAGCCAGGCACGCCTATTCTTCAACAGCCAGTCCGAGGTAGAGAAACAACACATCATCGATGCACTCAGCTTCGAACTGGGGAATATCCAAACCGTTGCTATCCGCGAAAGAATGTTGTTTACTTTAAGTCAGGTAGAAAAAGGACTTGCCGTAAAGGTTGCAGATGCTTTGGGACTGGATGTACCAACCAGTGTTGATCCGCCATTAAACCAGAGTATACCGGCTGACGGCAATCCTGAAGATTTTCAACCTGTAAAAAAGAAAAGCGCAGTCACTTCATCGGAAGCATTGAGCATGGCAAACACGATAAAAGATAGCATCGCCACACGGAAAATTGCTGTACTGGTGGCAGACGGTGTTGATGGCAAATCATTGAATGCAACTAAAAAAACTTTGGTAGCGGCAGGTGCTGTGGTAGAAATTATTGCACCAAAACTGGGTACTATACAATCCGCTGAAGGGGATGTCATCAACGTAGATAAAAGACTGCCCAATGCAGCATCGGTGTTTTATGATGCCGTGTATATACCTGGCGGAGAAAAAAGTATTCAAGCCTTGTCTCAAAAAGGAGATGCCATTCATTTTATCAATGAAGCTTTTAAACATTGCAAACCCATTGGCGCTGACCCTGCAGCAAAAGACCTGCTCAGCAAAACTTATATTCAGGATAAAGAGCAGCCGGGTGTGGTCATGAACAGCAATGCGAAACAATTTGCACAGGAATTTATTGATGCAATTGCGCAGCACCGTTTCTGGGAAAGAGAAAAACAATCCGATATACCGGCATAGCGGAGAAGAGGCTGTGATGCGTCTTTCGATATTAAATGCAAAACAATAAAGCGGTCCGATATGACCGCTTTATTGTTTTCTCAACCCGAAGAAACTGATTACAGATTATTGTAAAATTGCTGCAGCGCCATAGCGTTATGAACAGCAGCACCGACCGTATTATTAAAATAGGCAAAAACAGTTTTTCCCTCCTGCATCCAATCTTGAATATGACTTGCATATTCTTCCAGAAAATCATCGTCATAGGAACCCCGGTAATCCCCTCTTTCGCCATGAAAGCGCAGGAAATGAAAAGAGGTATCCAAATCAGGGAATGTTATGGCTGAAGCCGGCATATCGTGCTGAACTAAAGTCGCCTTGATGGATTCAAGAAACATAAACAACTCATCCCGGTACCAGGATTTGTCTCTGAACTCGACAGCAATCAGCCAATCGGAAGCCTTCCTGGAAAGGTCATTTAGCAGATAAGTGACCTTCGGAAAGAAAGAAAACTTTATGCTGGCGGGGAACTGAACCAAAATACAGCCTCTTTTTTCCCCTACCCCCTGTATAGAACTGATGAAACGATCGATGTCAGCAATATTATAGAGCAATTCTTTGGCATGGGTAATCCCTTTCCAGAGTTTAAATGTAAAAACAAAATTCTCCGGCACATCAGCTGCCCATTTGGCAACTGTTTTAGTCATCGGGATTTTATAAAACGAACTGTTCACCTCCAGGCTGTTAAAGATTGAAGCATAATAATTCAGCCGGCTTTCCTCCCGGTATTCCTCCGGATAGAAGGCTTGGTTGGGAACCGGCAAAACAATATTACTGGTGCCGCAATAAAAATTTCCTTTTGTTTTTCCCCGCATTTTCTTCCTATTAAATACTCTTGAAACTCTTAAGGAGTACCAAAAAAATCAATGTAAAGGTCTATGAAGTAGATGGAACAGCTTTATTGCCGAATCTGAAAATCTTATATGATTTCAATTCCTGTATAGAATGGAATGAATAAAAAGAATGGACTAATCTTACTTTCCGATACAGAAGGTACCATATCCACTGTTATCAACGCTTTCAGCGTTTTGGGGGACAAGTTTTGCAACAAAAAACGGAAAGCATGGGCAGGGAAAGGCAAATACTGCCATTAATGTTTAGCAAAGCACTACCCATTTAAGCTACTATTTTACACCCGATAAGGTATAAAATGAAGAGTTATACTTCCACTATACCGTAAAAGGTATAATTTTTATTTCAAAATAGATAAATAGCGTTCCAAAGATACCTTTACAACGCCTGCAATCAATGAAATGAAGTCAGATTTATCATTATTCACTTGTGCTTTCTCTAATGCAGCGTAATATTTCATTCGAGATTCATAATCACCTTGAATATTAGCTATGGGATAGCCATGTTGTAATAAAATCAAGTTCATCATAAGTCTTGATGTACGGCCATTTCCATCTATGAAAGGATGTATAGTTACTAATCTTTCATGCATTTCAGCAGCAAGAAGAACTGGATGAAGTATCGTTTTATTCTCTTGGTAAAAATGGAAATAATCTTCCATTAGCTTATTAAGCAGATATGGTTGTGGTGGCAAGAAAATAGTTCCCGATATCATCACCGGCACTACCCTATAAACACCGGCATTTGCTTTATCAATGCTTTTAAGAACAATGCTATGAATCTGCTTTAAGGTGGATTCCGTCAACTCAGATTTATTCTTTACGATGTCTTTAATAAAGTCTATTGCTTCTTTATGATTAATAGCTTCCAGATGCTCATTAAGTGACTTACCACTGATGGTCAAGCCCTTTTCAATGACCATTTGCGTCTCTTGCAGCGTAAGTGTATTTCCCTCTATCCGGTTACTTTCATAGGTGTATTCTATGTCTAATGCCTGTTGAATTTTAGCATTATCCATCGGGCGGAACTGGTCTAATTCTGCTTTAAGATTGGATATAGAATTAAGGGTAGTGCTAAAAGAATCCATAATTTAGGTAAGATGAATGCAAATTTAATGTTTATTACTACACTTACTTGCCGATACAGAAAGTAATTAAGTCAGTAAAATCAATACTCTCACCACTTCACGGCATAAAAAAGAAACAAAAAATGTTAGAGAATATAGATGAAAGGTAATATTGTGATTAAAAAAAACGTAAGGCAGCATTTTACAATTGGTCAAAATCTTAATCATCCCTGATTCCTGGATCTCCATTTACCACTATCAATAGCGGATTTTATTTGCCTTACTTCTTCCTTGGTAAATCCATGGGCATATGCCTGATTGCCTTGGTGAAATATTGTTACGCTTGAAAAACCAATAAGTGGGGTATTTATATTTACTGCAGAAATATTTTCATAGTTGATAAATCTGGTCTCACCGCTAAAGAAACCGGGAATCCTAACCTTGATTCCTGAATGCTCTATGTATATTTCTGCCGGAAATATTTTGTTACCATCGGATAATCTGGATGCTGTGTACTTCATGTCTGAATAATTACTATTTTAAATAGGCTTCTTTCCTGATTTTTATATCCATTCTTTGAACCACCCTCGAATCCCAAACCTGATTCACCGTTACAGCTGCTACTTTGATGGTAAGTTTTATCGGCTCAAAAGAATTGTCATTGTATAGTGCTAGATAAACTTTGCCCTTTAGCGGATACTTCATTTGAGAAGCTTCACTGATTACATCGCCTGATTTATAATGGGAGTATTGTTGGCCAGCTTGAAATAAAGCTGCACTATTACCATCCGACAAAAACCAATACTTCACATTGTCCTCCCCCTGTACCGAACTGAAATAGGAAAATCCTGTTAAAGCCAATGCTCCAAGTACTCCATAACTTGGAATACTGGAAACAGCTGATGCCGCAGTTTCAGCAAATTCCATCTTGGCCTTTTCATATTCATGTTTACCGTTGTAACCTGATGCCAGATAAAAACTCCATGAAATGGTGTTTGCTGGCAAAATAAAATCTACGATTTGATAAGGCTTATTTCCATTAAACGCGTTCCTTGACGACACTTGCGGCATGGCAGAATAAATCTCCTCAATGGTGGTATCGCTACTCACTAAAAAATTTTCCTGAACTGGTATATAGCTAGTGTCCTGAATCTCTCGCCAATAAACAGATGCATCAAATGTCTTGGTTTCGTCTTTTCCAGGTATGCGTTGGATTTTCACCTTACATACCCGTCCGCCCATTGAAGAGTTAGCAAAACGAAACTTATAAATTCCTGTTTTAGGAACATTAATGATTTTATTTGAAATGGCTTTTGTTTTGTAATCCATAAACCTGGAGGTTTCCGGCATTTCAATAATTTCTAACTCTTTCAATTCTTTATTCTTTCTTTCTTCAAAATTAAAAACGAGTTGATCTCCCTCACAAAACCCATGATAGAAAATCTCTTCGCTAAATGCTCCTACTTTAAATGTGTTTTCAGAAATGTCTATGGGAACTTGTGCTGAAACAATTGTTGAAGAGAATAGGAAAATTGTCAGAGTTATATACTTCATTAAAATATTATCAATAGTCAAACTACATTTCATATAAACTTCTTAATATTTTAATTTATTACTAATATAAAAAATTATTTACATACACCGCAACTTCCTCCATTCTTTGAGCAGTTCTTGCAATACTTACAGTTTTTACAGGCATTACAGTACTTATCTCCAGAACAAGTTGCCTCTGCATCGCAACATGCTGAAGCAATAACCGGTTCTGGCTTTTGCTCTTCATTTGTATTTTGGCAACTGGTAAATATTAATATTAAGATCCAGAAAGTAGGGAACAGATTTTTCATAGTTTAAATTTTAAAATTGAGGTATTTACTTTTCAGTGAATTATTTATGTTGCCAACACCTAGTACAATCTGCAACCTTTCTCTGACAAGGAGTTCCATTCTTTGTTGTAGCTCCACAAATGCAAGATGAAGTAGGAGATGATTCAGAGGAGGAAGACGATGTAGAGGAGGAAGATGATGAATTACCTGAATAATTATCATCATACTCCTTTTTACTACAAGATGTGACCATTGTAAGGCACAATAAAAAAATTAAAATCTTACTCATAATTATGATTTATAAGTAAGGTGAAAAATTTATTACGCGGCATTATTTAAAAGCGCCATTAGATTTTATAAACACTCCTTAAGCATTTTGCTCGGACTCTAAGGTCTTTGTATTTCCTTTTACAGTGTCATAATTCAACACTGTATTCAGCAAAATGTCTGAGAACAAAAAAATATCATCTACCGTTTGGATTTCTCTTCGTGTTTCCTTTTTTTGCTCGTCGAAGGTCCCGATATATTGCTTTGAACCATTCAGGTATAAACGGCAAATACCTTTGCGGTTATTATCGTCAAGTAAAACAGCAAAGTATGATTGAGCATCACGGTAAATAATACGGTTTGGCTTTATTTTTTGTCTCAATATTGTTTTGACAATCAGGAAGGCTTCAATTTCCTCCTGTGTTGTTTCAATTTTTGTATCATTTACAATAGGTGAATCCATATGATCCGGGTGAATAATTTCTTCATCGTTTTCTTTTTTAAGTGCAGATTTCAGCCTTTCAGTAATCAAATCATTGATGTATTGTTGGATTGATTTTTTAGTGAGTGTACCAAATTGCTCTAAAAGTTTTGCAGTCAGCATTCCCTGATAGATTTGTTTTGCAAAGTGCTTTACAAAACCTTCGCTCGGGGTCAAAAATTCAAAATTGATCAGAGCTTTTAACTCATTCATATACTTAAGCTCACTAGCCGTATTTTGGATGTTGCTTATGTCGAAATATGATTTGTGAAATTTTTTGAGCTCTTCAATCTGGTTGTCTTTAATATCTTTTACATTAAACTCAAAAAATGGTTTTTCATCCATCTTATTGGTTTCAATAAGATCCGTATAGAACCTGTAGACAATACCATTAGATAGCAAACCAAATTTTGCCTTTGTAGTATGAAAATAACGGAAGAGCTGGGAATTATGAGGATCGAGACTTTCACCCCAATGCTTACATTCTATTAAAATTACTGGTTGCCCTTTCTGTATAATAGCGTAATCTACCTTTTCTCCTTTTTTAATTCCTATGTCGGCAATAAATTCGGGCACTACCTCCAACGGATTAAATACATCATAGCCTAAAGCATTTATAAAGGGCATTATGAAAGCATTTTTAGTAGCTTCTTCAGTTATGATCTGAGCTTTAAGTTTTTCAACACGCTCACCAAACTGTTTAATTTCATCTTTGAAGTCCATAGTAATTGTATGATTTATTTTATATAGATATTGTTATCTTTTCTTATTTTCTATTATAGCCTATTAGGAAAGGTTGTTAAGACCTTAGGTTTACACCACCTTACTTCATTATCTTTTTTTTCTTTTTGGAAAGCAGGTGATAGATTAAATTACCGATACCTAACGTAAACCAAAATGTAAAAAGGAAAATCAGCAAATGAGTTCCTTTACTCGCTTCATTTCTTGTCAACAGGAAATATTCAGGAGTTTCTTCTTTAAGCTCCCAATCATTTGCCATATACATTTTTGCATCGTTCAATGCCTTTTCACGCTTTTGTTCAATATTGATTTGTTGCGTTGTATCCATTTTTTTGAAGATTATTTTTTTAATATTTAATTTAGCACTTTGAAGGATAATACTAATCGTCTTTAGTTCATAAAGTCAGCTA
>DLGS01000114.1 GCA_002482815.1 Bacteroidetes bacterium UBA7688 | reverse complement strand
CTACGATTCAGCTCATCAAGCTCTTCTGGCATAGAGTCCATTTCCAAACGTAGTTTAGAAGCAGCCTCATCCATTAAGTCAATGGCTTTATCAGGCAAGAAGCGGTCTGAAATATATCTGTCTGATAATTCAACAGCAGCAATAACGGCATCGTCTTGAATACGAACTCCGTGGTGCAATTCATATTTTTCTTTAATACCTCTCAGAATCGAAATTGCATCGGGCACGTTTGGCTCATCAACCATTACTGATTGGAAACGACGTTCCAAGGCTTTATCTTTCTCAATATATTTTTGGTACTCGCTCAAAGTTGTAGCACCAATGGTGTGTAACTCGCCACGAGATAAAGCTGGTTTCAATAAATTTGCCGCATCCATTGCACTATCTCCGCCCGCACCTGCGCCAATCAGGGTATGAATCTCATCAATAAACATGATGATTTCTCCATCACTTTCTGCTACTTCTTTGATGACCCCTTTCAACCTTTCCTCAAACTCACCTTTATATTTGGCACCTGCAATCAGCAAGCCCATATCCAGGGCATAAATAATTTTGGATTTCAGGTTGTCCGGCACATCACCATTGATAATCCGGTGTGCCAAACCTTCCACAATCGCCGTTTTACCAACGCCGGGTTCACCTACTAAAATCGGGTTGTTTTTGGAACGGCGCGAAAGGATATGCAAAGTCCTGCGTATCTCTTCATCACGTCCGATAACAGGATCGAGCTTGTTATCTTTTGCCAGTTCGTTCAGGTTTTTGGCATAGCGCTTCAGGTTATTGAATTGTGTATCGGCGGTTTGAGAATCTACCGTACTGCCTTTTCTTAATTCAAGAATCGCAGCAACGAGGTTTTTTTCTGTAAGTCCTGAATCTTTTAAAAGCTTTCCTACTTCATCATTTACCTGCAATAAAGACAACAACAAATGCTCAACGCTTACAAACTCATCTTTAAATTGTTTCAGATTTGCAGAGCTACGCAACACCACGCTGTTCAAATCCCGGCTGATATTCTGTGCAGGTTCTGTCCCCTGAACTCTTGGCAAACGGTTTAATAATTCCTGTAGCTTATTGTTGACATGATTTAGATTGACATTATTCTTTTTCAATAAAAAAGATACTGAACCATTATCGTCATTCAATAGTGATTGTAATAAATGGGCGGTTTCTATATTGGAATTCTGCGCATTGTAAGCCAGTTGCTGGGCAGCCTGAATGACTTCCTGCGCTTTGATAGTGAAATTATTTAAGTTCATATGCAATGTGTTTTTTTTAGTTTAAAATCCGTTCATTCCACAGAATTTAAAATGCTGTGGATATCCGAAATCAATCAAACTATATTCCAGAACCGAATTTAAGAAAATTTGGCGTGAAAAGCGCTATTGCCCTGCCAAAGCGGCTTACAGCATTACGAAAATCGGAAATTTTAGCAGACAATAAAAAGAAAAACTGCTCCGGCAAATCCGGAGCAGTTTAAAACGAACAACTATCAAAATACGTGAAGATGATTAATGAATCACCTGTATTTCGCGGTGAATAATTCCCTGATCATTCTTAACGGATAAAATATAATTTCCTTGAGGAAGCTCCCTGACGTTTATAAGGGCATGATTGCTAAAAACACGATTAGCAACCCGCACACCTGAAATAGTATACAAACTATATTCATACTGCTCTTTGTCACTCATCCTGATATTGATAACAGCATGAGAAGGGTTTGGGAAAACGGAGATTTTATCTTGTAAATCTATCCTTCCGATGCCAGTCGTTTTTTGAGGAACAGATGTTGCCGACTGCATCAGCAATTTCGAAGTGTTATTAAACAGCATCGCAATGGCAAAAATCCTGTTTGTATTCCATACTGAATTGATTGTACCGGAAGCATTTATCACAACCGAATCGCCCACTGCAAAACTGAGGGATACAAACTGATGGGTGGCCCCAGTCAATGATTTGCGCAATACATTAAAATGTTGCGTTTCACCGTTTCCTCCGTTTACAAAAACAGTATCTTCTGCAAGGCCAACAAATAAGCCGGCATCCGCACTGGTAGCTGCATGTTTTTTAATAATAATTCTAACTGCAATAGAATCTTTACCAAAGTTTGTTTGCTCAATCCGCATACTCACCGGGGTAGTCAAGGCAATATAAGGTGATAGTAATGATGAAGCATTATAATCTGCCGAACTGGGAATTACAGTTCCGTTAATCGCTATGCGCGGCGTGGATCCATATACACCATAAGCTTTTGTACGATCATCATTATCCGTTTTATTCTGCATACTTAACACACAGGCAGCATAAGGAGCCGATGGATGAATGGACAAATAGGTAATAGCAGGATGTGCCTTAAGATTACTTTGCAGGCCAGGATTTCGGGAAGCACATATACTGCACTTGGTATTGGTAAAATGCTCTAATACAGAATGGAGGGTGACCTCCTGAGCTGTTGCGCTCGCAGAAGAAAGAACAAACAGGAAACTGATCAACCTTTTCATAACAATGTTTTTTTTATAATAATGAGTGTACGGGAAAATATTTTCTCCTTATTAATACCCAAAAAACATTTTTATCACCCAGGCACAGAAAAAATTATTGTTTTTCTTTTTCTCTGCTTACATTTCTGATTTGCTCTATGCACTTATACTTTTGGTTGGCGGTATTGCGCAGGCTGGTATAGCCATATTCCTCCTTTATTTGTTCGGGAGTTTTCCCTTTGAAAAACACATCATCAATGAAACCCTGGCAATGCTTGCTGATCTTATAAATATACTTTTGAAGTTTGCTTGTGTAATACTTTTCCTGCTCAATGTTATCATCCAGTTCTGCATAATACAGTGCAGAAGATGCTGTTGTATGCTTTTCCTTTCTTCGGGAATCCCTCAAATGTTTCAGCCAGATATTCTTGCTGATTGCAGCGATATAGGTTTGCAAAGCAGCACTCAGACGAAAATTATCCTTTCTGATTTTGTGCACCAAAACTAACATCGTTTCCTGAAAAACATCTTTTGCATCTTCTTCAGATCCACTATTCCGGATTACAATATTTAGCACCACATTAAAGTATGAATTATACAGCAGTGCGTATGCATCATTACTTTCTTTAATCAGACCATCGATAATTTCTTGTTCCATATTTGTATGAAAGCTATGTACGGGATAAATTATCTTACAGTATTAATGGCAGTAAAAAAATTTAAAAGGAATTACCGCTTCAGCAATGAAATTGTACTTGCTTCGCCGGTTTCGTCCAGCACACTCAAAATATATTTACCTGTTGATAAAAAAGTTGCCGGAATGCTCACATACTCTTTGCCCTTATAGAGGGTCTGCTGACTGGAAAAAACTTTTTGGCCCAACATATTGTACAAGGCAATTTCAAAGGAAGACCCTTTAAAATTCTTCATCAGGATAGTGAATTCATCCTGAAAAGGATTGGGTGAAACAATCAGGTTTGGTTTTATGCTATCCAAATCAGTTACTTTTTTTGTGATATTGTTCCGGCTGATCAACCAATATTCCGGGTCCACAAAAACGCTGTCAGCATCAAATCCAATATTCCGGATAAAAGTTTCGCCGTTGAATTTATTGTCTACTACAATGGTCGTGTCCTTAACTGCATTCTTAAATCTGAGTGCGACAGGTAATTGAAAAAAACGAACGGAAGAATGAGATGTTTTCTGATTCATTTTAATTTTGACTGTACGCTCACTCAGCGCCGACCATTCTACAGTATAACTCGGATAACCTTGTCCCACAAACCATTGACGGAAAAATGAATCCAGTTTCAGTCCGCTTTCTTTTTCAAGATGCCGCTGCAAATCTTTTGTTTTCGCAAATCCATACATCACATCAGGATCCTTTTGATAGTTACGTACAGCTGTTAAAAACTGATTATCTCCCATTATAAAACGTAACATGTAGAGCAAATGCGATCCTTTTATATAAGACAATCTGCTATCAAAAATCCGTCCGACATTGAGTGTATCATTGACTTTTACTGATCCGCCACTGTCATTGGTAATGTTCAAAATTTCTGCCCTTCTATTCTGCAACTTATTCTGCGGATATTTCCCTTCCATATATATGCTGGCGAGATGAGTTGCAAAACCTTCATTCAACCAGATATCTTCCCAACTGCCACAGGTAATTTTATCGCCAAACCATTGATGAGCCAGTTCGTGCGCACAAAGTGATTCGCCTATATTTGTAATAAAAGAATTGGTCTGATGTTCTTCACCACCGCCCCAGCCAAACTGGGTATGACCATATTTTTCTTTCATAAAAGGATAATCGCCAAATGCATAATGAAACACCAGCATTGCATCCAGCGTATTTTGTGTTCCGGCTTTAAAAGTCTCCACACTTTCAGGATAGCAAAATGACTGCATCGGCAAGGTGGTTTTACCCAATTGTACTGTATGATTAAATTCCTCGTAATTGGTAACCGCAATTGCAGCCAGGTAACTCACCATTGGGTATCGATGTTTCCAATGTGTGGTCAGTTTCGTACCGTCAATTGATAAGATTTCACTTTGGCGTAATCCGTTTGAAATCCCTTTATATGCTTTTGGACATGTAATGAAAATGTCAATCGAGTCAATCTTATCATCAAGGGTATTTTTACATGGCCACCAATCCATTGCGCCGTAGGGCTCGCTTAGGGTCCACAATACCGGAGTTCCGTCGTCATCACCACGATAATGATAAGCTAAAGTAAACGAACCAAAACCACTTTTCGGTGGAATGCCGTGATATTGGATGCTGATTGAATCCAGGGTATTTGCAGGAAGATTGGTTCCCAGATTAACAACAACCGTATTGCCCCCTCTGGAAAAAGAAAGCTCAACACCCTTACGGGTAACCTTGTCAACAATCATTGTGTCAGCCAAATCCATCACCACCTGTGTAGCAGCCGTTTTTGTGATAAAAAAAGTGCTGACCGTTCCTGAAATTGCTCTTATAGCCGGATCAATATTCCATTCGCAACGGTGATACACCACATCAATCAATTCAGAAGCAGTTTTTTTATAGAAACGTGCCATTTGCTTTTTCTCCTGCGAGCGCATTTCCATACGGGCAATGTCATCTACCTGTTTACAATAGATTTCAGTTGTTTGTGCAAAAGAAAAATTACATAGCAATAAAAACAAAAGTGTATTTAAAACAAATCTTGTCCGGATAATAATCTGCATATAAAAAGCCTGAATTATAGTAAATTGAACCTAAAATTAAGGAATCAGAATGGCTTAAATCATAAAATAAACCGTATTCCAAAAAACGTTGAAAAATAATTAAGTATTTTTGTTGCTCTACCATTTTTTCAAAACCTATTATGCGGTATTTCAGCATCTTTTTATTTATCTTTTCTCTGGCCTCAGTGATGGCTTCTGCGCAAACCACCCGCAGCGAACTGGAGAAACGCAGGCAATCGATTGTAGAGTCTCTGAAAGAAACTCAGGCTCAACTGGATGCTACAAAAAAGGATAAAAAAGCAACGATGAGCCAGCTGAATGCCTTGCAGGCTAAACTGAATACCCGAGAAAAGCTGATCCGCAATATTAATATGGAAATGAGCAATCTGGATAATGACATTAAAAATTCATCTTCAGAAGTGCTGGTATTGAGAGGAAACCTGAAAATACAACAGGAACGATACGCCCAATCTGTTCGTTATGCTTATGCCAACCGCAGTTCTTACAATACTTTAGCTTTTATCTTTTCTGCAAAAGACTTTAACGACGCCATGCGCCGTATGAAGTATATGAAAAAATACCGTGAATTCCGCAAAAACCAGGTAGACGAAATTAAATCCACCCAAACGAAAATTGAGCAGAAAATCAATGTACTGAGCACCGTTAAAAATCAGAAAGGACAATTATTAACCGCCGAAGAACAACAAAAGCTGGTACTGCAACAGGAGAAAACAGAAACCAATAAAGTGGTGGAGGAGCTGAAAGGACGTGAAAAAGAACTGGTATCAGATATTGATAATAAAAGAAAAGTAACCAAACGGCTGGATAATGCGATCAGTGATGCCATCCGCAGAGAAATAGAAATTGCCCGCAAAAAAGCGGAAGAAGAAGAACGTAAAAGACGGGCTGAAGAAGAACAAAAAGCCGCTGCCCTCGCCGCTGCAAAAGCAGACGCCAACAATCCGAATGCCTATGGGACAGGTCCCAACAGAGTGATTTTGGCTGGTGGCAACAGAACAAATCCAACCACTACAAACAATAATGGGCCAATCGGGCCAAAACCGACCATTACCAACAATAACAATAAAACGTCCGGACCGGCATCGTCATCGACTTACAACCCTGTAGCGACAACGGTGAAACCAGGCGGAACCACACCGAACCGAACACGACCGACATACACTCCTTCCAACACACCTGAGGTGGCCAGTCTTTCAACTGGTTTCGAAGCGAACAGGGGACGACT
>DLGS01000394.1 GCA_002482815.1 Bacteroidetes bacterium UBA7688 | reverse complement strand
CAGTCGGGTGAGACCACCGGGATTGTAAAAAATAGTGGAAGCATCCCAGGGCCATGCAACACCACTGCCGCCCATTGCGGTTTGCCGCATCCCCTGCAGATTCAGCTGAAAACTGCCAGCGAATGCCAACGAAGACAAACTTAAAGCAGCACCTGTAAATAAACTTACTTTTTTCATTCCATTAAATTTTAGTTGTGAAAAATGATTAGAAAGTGTACAATTGGTATTCCTTGATTAAAAACAGTATTTATTGGCATCAATCAATCTATCTGCAATTGACCTTCTTGCTGCAACAGTATTAAAGTCTTCTGTTTTAGTAAAACGCTTCAGGCCCATCATCATCATTCTCTTTTCATCCCCTTCAGCAAATGAATTCAGTGCATTCCGTCCTGCAATATGGATACGTTCGGCGGCATCATAAATATACACTTTTGCGATTGAAATTTTATCTTTTGCAGTTTCTTCACCTTGAATAGAAACAAGCTTTTCAACGCGCAAAAGGACTGATTCGCTGGCGTACAATTCAATCAGCATATCGGCGAGATACATAATCACTTCCTGTTCTTTTCCTAATTGTTGCATCAGTTTTTGAACAGCTCCTCCCGCAGTCATTAAGATCGCTTTTTTGAAACCGGAGATATATTTATGTTCTTTAGTAAAAAGTCCTTCTTCTGTCGCAGAAAAATCAGGAATGCTCATCAATTCACCGGCCACTTTTTGTGCAGGGCCCATCAAGTCCAACTCCCCTTTCATCGCACGTTTCAGCATCATATCTACGGAAAGCATCCTGTTGATTTCATTTGTACCTTCAAAAATCCGGTTGATACGTGCATCGCGATAAGACCTGTCCATGGGTGCTTCGGCACTATAACCCATCCCACCATAAATCTGCACCCCTTCATCGGTTACAAAGTCTAGCACTTCAGAGGCGTGCACTTTTATGATAGCGGCTTCAATGGCAAATTGCTCTGTCCCTTTTAATTTTGCCTGTGCTTCGTCCATCCCTGCTTCGATGTAGGATTTTGTAGCATCTTCAATATTCTGACTTGCGCGGTAAGTTGCTGCTTCACTTACATAAGTGCGAATTGCCTGCTCTGCAATCTTATGTTTTATAGCACCATACTTCGAAATGGAACGACCAAACTGCTCGCGCTCATTGGCATAATTCACAGATTTGTCGATTACTGCTTTCGATGCGCCCAGTGCCGCACCGCCCAGTTTTATTCTACCCAGATTGAGAATATTTACAGCAATTTTGAACCCATTTTCTCGTGTAGACAAGAGGTTTTCCACAGGCACTTTGCAATCGTTAAAAAATACCTGACGCGTGCTGCTTCCTTTGATACCCATTTTGTGTTCTTCAGGATTTAATGAAATCCCTTCAAACGATTTTTCAACAATAAAAGCACTTAAATTTTTATCATCATCGATTTTTGCAAACACAATAAAAACATCAGCGAATCCACCATTCGTAATCCACATTTTTTGTCCGTTCAGAATATAATGTTTACCATCTTCAGTTAAAACAGCTTTTGTTTTTCCTGAATTGGCGTCAGACCCTGAACCTGGTTCGGTGAGGCAATAACATCCTTTCCACTCCCCTGTTGCCAGTTTGCTGACATACTTTTTCTTTTGTTCTTCATTGCCATAATACAGGATGGGCAATGTGCCGATACCTGTGTGCGCAGATAACGCAACCGCAAAGGAATGACCGGCACCTAGTACTTCTGTTGTCAGCATCGAGGTCACAAAATCCTTTTCCACACCACCATAAGCTTCCGGAACACTCATACCTAAAAGGCCAAGCTCACCAGCTTTTTCAAGCAAGGATGGCATCAACCCTTCTTCCTGGCTATCAATTCTGTCCAGTTGATTATTGATATTTTGTTTCAGAAAATCGCGGCACATTTCCGCTATCATTAATTGTTCTTCATTCCATTCTTCCGGAATAAAAATATCTTGCGCAAGTGTATCTTTTATTAAAAATTCACCGCCTTTAATCGCTGTTTTTTGGTTTTCCATTTTTTTATGATTTAGATTTTAGACACAAGACTGAAGACATCAGACTTAAGCGTCTCTCTTTTAAATTTTATAGTATTCGGTTGTTAGTATTCGTCATTTTCTGTAAAAATGCAATCTTGTATCTATTGTCTCTTATCTTAAGTCCCCTACATCATTTCAAAAACGCCAGCGGCACCCTGTCCGGTACCGACACACATGGTGACGACCCCATATTTTTTGTCACGGCGTTTTAGTTCATTTAATAATTGCACGGTTAATTTCCCGCCGGTACAACCCAATGGATGTCCCAGTGCAATTGCGCCACCATTCACATTGATCAACTCAGGATTTAATCCCAATTCACGAACAACAGCCAAAGACTGAGATGCAAAGGCTTCATTCAATTCGAATAAATCAATATCATTTTGTGTAAGCCCGGCAATTTTCAAAGCTTTTGGAATTGCAGCTACAGGACCAATACCCATTATACGGGGAGGTACACCTACACTGGCATAGCTGACCATTCTGGCTATGGGAGTAAGATTATTTTCTTTCAGAAATTTTTCACTCACCACCATTACAAAAGCTGCGCCATCACTGGTTTGTGATGAATTTCCCGCTGTAACGCTACCTCCTGCGGCAAATACAGGTTTTAATTTTGCAAGCGCTTCGATTGAGGTATCAGCACGCGGACCTTCGTCTGTATCCACAATAAATTCTTTCGTTTTTTTCTTACCGGAAGAGGCGTCAAAAAATGTTTCTTTGACTGTAACAGGAGCAATTTCATTTCTGAACTTACCGGCTTCGATTGCAGCAATAGCTTTTTGATGGGAGTGGTAAGAAAATAAGTCCTGATCTTCACGGTTTACCTTGTATTCTTTCGCAACCTGCTCGGCCGTCAAACCCATGTTCCAGTAATAATCAGGATGCGCCAAGGCCAAGTCAGCATCGGGAACCACCCGCCATCCTCCCATTGGGATCAGGCTCATGCTTTCGGAACCACCGGCAATAATGCAATCTGCTAGTCCGCTGTGAATTTTAGATGCAGCAATAGCGATTGTTTCAAGCCCGGAAGCGCAATAACGATTAACTGTCATTGCAGAAACCTTATCGGTATCAAAGCTCATCAACGAAACAAATCGCGCAAAATTCAACCCTTGCTCTGCTTCAGGCATTGCATTTCCAACGATGAGATCGTCAACCTGTTCTGCAGAAACATTAGGTACAGAGGCCATCAGATGTTTGATGACTTCAGCACCTAAAACATCTGGCCTTGTAAATCGAAAACCGCCACGATTGGCCTTTCCAACAGCACTTCTAAAACCGGCTACTATATATGCGTTCATAATTTTCTCAAAGATTCAAGACATAAGATGTAAGACTTTAGACCTAAGCACTTACTTTATATGTAAAATCATTTTTAAATTGTTATCAAAATTTTAATCAGGCGTATTGAGAATTTTATTCTTGAATCCAATCAACATTCGTTGTATAGAATTAATGAATTCAAACAGCATTTTCGAATTATCCTCCGAGACATAAACAAAGTCCAGAGATAATAAAATTGGGTTTCTATTTCGTAAGCAGAACCTAAAGAGATATCTAAAAACCTGGAGAACTCTCTGTTTGATGTTCTTCCAGAACCTTCAGCTATATTGCTTGGAATAGAAACTGCACATCTTCTCATTTGTGAAATCATACCGAATTTTTCTTCACTTGGAAATGATTGAGTGACTGTAAAAATTTCTTTCGCAAAAGCCATACTATCTTTCCAGAGTTTCAATTCTTTGAAGTTGTGTCCCATATTTCGTCTTCAGTTTTGATCTTTCATCTTGTGTCTTCTGTCTTGTGTTTTCTGTCTAGTTTCTAATTTCTAAGAACTTTTCCTCCAGTCAAAATCGATTGAATCCTTTCCAATGTTTTCTTTTCCGTTGTGAGGCTTAAAAATGCGGTACGTTCCAGATCAAGTAAATATTGCTCGGTCACTTCTGTGGATTGAGATAAATCGCCACCGGCCATTACAAATCCTAATTTTTCAGAGATTTTCACATCGTGCTCGCTGATGTAATTTCCGGAGAACATTGAGTTCGCACCCAGGTAAGCCAGTCCAAGTGCAGCTTTCCCCAAAACTTTAATATCCTTACGCGGAACGGGTTGTGTATATCCGGCATTGGCAAGCTCAAGACATTCAGCTTTTGCTTCAGCCAGCAAACGCTTTTCAGAAATGACCACTTTATCCAATCCTCTTCTTAAGTATCCCAATTCAAAAGCTTCTTCAGCTGATGTAGATACCTTTGCCTGACCTATCGTTAAAAACCTATCTCGATAAGCATTCAGCGCCACATCACCTTCTATCAAAGAATCAGAAAGCCGTACTGCAAATTCTTTTGTTCCACCACCACCGGGAATCAGGCCTACACCAAATTCTACAAGGCCTATGTAACTTTCAGCATGCGCCACTACTTTATCTGCGTGCAGACAAATTTCGCAGCCACCGCCAAGCGCCATATTGTGCGGAGCTACCACCACGGGAATGGAGGAATAACGAATACGCATTGTTGTATTCTGGAACTGACGAATAGCGAAATCAAGTTCATCGTACTCCTGTTCTACCGCCATCATAAAGATCATTCCGACATTGGCTCCTGCACTGAAATTGGCTCCTTCATTTGATATTACCAATCCTTTGTAATCCTTTTCTGCAATGTCGATTGCTTTATTAATTCCTTCGAGCACCTCACCACCAATACTATTCATCTTGGTATGGAATTCAAGATTCAGGATACCATCGCCAATGTCGGTTAAAGTTGTGCCGCTGTTTTTCCAGATTGTTTTCGCAGCACGAATATTTTCCAATAAAATAAACTCCTCTGTACCGGGAATAACTTTGTAGGATTTGGATGAAATATCATAAAAAAGCCGATTGCCATTTTCAATTTTATAAAACGATGAATGACCGGCAGCAAGCATTTCATAAACCCACTGTGCAGGTTTGTTTCCAGCCTCTTCCATAGATTTCACTGTCGCTTCAACACCCAATGCATCCCAGGTATCAAATGGCCCAAGTTCCCATCCGTATCCTGCTTTTATAGCATCATCTATTTTGTATAATTCATCAGAAATTTCCGGGATACGGTTGCTTGAATAAGCAAATAAAGGGAACATTGTAGCGCGATAAAAATCTCCGGCTTTATCTTTTGCAGCAATCAGTACTTTTAGTCGCTGACGCAAATCGTCAATTGGCTTTGTTGCTTCAAGAGCAGCAAATTTCACTTTTTGAGATGGCTTGTATTCAAGGGTCTTCAGGTCCAGTACATGAATTTCACTTTTGCCATTTTCACCTTTTACTTTTTTAAAAAAACCTTGTTCTGTCTTGCTTCCCAGCCATTTATTTTCAATCATTGTATTGACAAAAGAAGGCACAGTAAGCGAATCTCTTGCTTCATCATTGGGAACATTTTGTACTAAAGCATTAGCCACCAAAGCCAGTGTATCGATGCCCACAACATCGGCTGTGCGGAATGTTGCCGATTTTGGACGACCCACCACAGGCCCGGTAAGTTTGTCCACTTCTTCAACCGTCATTCCGGTTTTCTCAACATACTGGAGCAGACTCATTATGCTGAAAACACCAATGCGATTACCAATGAATGCCGGTGTATCTTTTGCCAGAACGGTCGTTTTGCCCAAATATTTTTCACCATACAACATCAGGAAATCAATCACCTCCTGATGGGTATCCACTGTTGGAATAATTTCCAGTAATTTCAGATAACGCGGAGGATTGAAAAAATGGGTTCCGCAGAAATGTTCCTTAAAGTCTTCACTGCGACCTTCAGTCATCAAATGAATTGGAATGCCCGAAGTATTGGAAGTAATCAGCGTTCCTGGCTTTCTAAACTTTTCTACTTTTTCAAAAACAGATTGTTTGATATCCAATCGCTCAATAACCACCTCAATTATCCAATCACAATCTTTTATTTTTTGTAGATCATCGTCAAAATTTCCGGTGCTGATGCGACTGGCAAATTTTTTGCTGTAAATAGGTGAAGGATTAGATTTTAAAGCAAACGCCAAAGCTTCATTCACGATTTTGTTTCGTGCCTTCATATCCCCTTCAGGTGCATCTTTCGATACAATATCCAGCAGCAAAACCTGCAAGCCAATATTGGCAAAATGACAGGCAATTCTGCTTCCCATAACACCTGACCCAAGCACAGCAACCTTTCTGATTATTCGGTTCATTCAAAATGTATTTATTGATGATTTTAATTGTTTGATTCAATTGCTATAGCTTCCCAGCAAGCGTCGTAAAATTTTTGTTTCGCACCTTTTTTGTGCAAATCAGTTTTATGTGCGAGGTGAAGCTTTATAATTGTATTTAAGGGGCCATGGATAAGAGATAATAAAACTGCATCCGGCAGGTTTTTAATGACATGCTCTTTTTTACCTTGCTTCATCATTTTATAAATAGGCAAGAGGAGCATAAAATTTTCATCCTGATTCTCTTTAAATAAAAATGGTGCGTAAGTGTATTGTTCTATAAAACTAAAATTGTCCTTTTCGCTTAAGTAAAATTCCACCGCGCTGTGCAGCATGTTATGAAAATTCTCTTTAACTGATTTTTCTTCATTGTACGCTTTCAAAACACTTTGGTTGAAATCAGTAACTATTAGTTTATACAGGGCGTTAATTACATCTTCCTTCCCTTTGAAATATAAATAGATTGTTCCTGCGGCGACACCAGCCTCTTCGGCAATCTTCTTCATATTAAGATGATAGAAACCATCCCGGGTAACCAGCTTTAAAACACTTTTCAAAATAGCATCCTTTTTATCCATTGCCAGAAGTTGATAACCAAAACTAACAAAAATGAATGAACGTTCATTTATTATTTTTGCAAACAATTTGTTAACAAGATGTTTTAAACTGTGATTTAAGCAAACGTCTGTTGAAATACTTGCTTAAATAGTATAGAATATTTCAAAAAATGGCCAAAAAGCCGCAATTCGAAAATGATTTGTCTTCTAATTGTAATAAATTTGCGCAGCGAAAACAGAACTTCTAATTTTTAAATAATAAATATTCATTCATGGCCTTCGATTTCGATTTGATTCAAAAGCATTATTCAAACCTGCCGGCGCGTATTGCTCAGGCTCGCCAATTGTTGATGCGCCCGCTTACACTAACTGAAAAAATCCTTTATTCTCATCTTTGGGATAAATTTCCTGAGCACGCTTATCAGCGCGGAAACAGTTATGTTGACTTTGCTCCGGACCGTGTAGCGATGCAGGATGCGACAGCGCAAATGGCTCTGCTTCAGTTTATGCAGGCAGGAAGAGTTAAAGTAGCAGTACCCAGTACAGTACATTGCGACCATTTGATTCAGGCGAAAGAAGATAGCAAAACAGATTTGACTCGTGCGGTAAATGAAAGTAAAGAGGTTTATGACTTCCTTGCTTCTGTTTCAGATAAATATGGTATCGGATTCTGGAAACCAGGCGCCGGTATTATTCACCAGGTTGTCTTGGAAAACTACGCATTCCCTGGCGGAATGATGATTGGAACGGATAGTCACACCGTTAACGCCGGTGGATTGGGAATGGTGGCGATTGGTGTTGGTGGTGCTGATGCCTGTGATGTGATGGCTGGTCTGCCATGGGAACTTAAATTCCCTAAGTTAATCGGTATTAAATTAACCGGAAAATTAAGCGGCTGGACAGCTCCGAAAGATGTGATTTTGAAAGTGGCCGGTATTCTTACCGTAAAAGGTGGAACGGGTGCTATTGTTGAATATTTTGGTGAAGGTGCTACAAGCATGAGCTGCACTGGTAAAGGTACTATCTGTAATATGGGTGCTGAAATCGGAGCGACAACTTCTACTTTCGGATATGACGACAGCATGAGCCGTTATCTGAAAGCGACAAACCGCGAAGACATTGCAAACGCAGCTGATTTGGTTCGTGAGCACTTAACAGGTGATGCTGAAGTTTATGCAAATCCTGAACTTTATTTTGACCAGGTAATTGAAATTAATCTGAGTGAGCTGGAACCACATCTGAATGGTCCTTTCACACCGGATTTGGCTACTCCTATTTCTAAAATGAAAGAGGAAGCTGCGAAAAACGGCTGGCCTACAAAAATTGAAGTGGGATTGATTGGTAGCTGTACCAACTCTTCGTACGAAGATATCAGCCGCTCTGTAAGCCTTGCAAAACAAGTTGCAGAAAAAGGTTTGAAAACAAAAGCGGAATTCACGATTACACCGGGTTCTGAGCTGGTTCGTTATACTATTGAAAAAGATGGTTTCCTTGAAATCTTCGATCAGATAGGTGCAAAAGTATTTGCAAACGCTTGCGGTCCTTGTATCGGGATGTGGGACAGAATGGGTGCGGACAAACAAGAAAAAAACACTATCGTTCATTCTTTCAACAGAAACTTTGCAAAGCGTGCTGATGGCAACCCTAATACCTTTGCATTCGTTGGTTCTCCGGAACTGGTAACGGCTTTAGCAATCGCAGGTGATCTTAATTTTAATCCATTAACGGATACTTTAACGAACGATAAAGGAGAACAGGTTCGTCTGGATGAACCATCAGGTTTTGAATTACCTCCGCGTGGATTTGCGGTTGAAGATGCCGGCTATCAGGCGCCTGCAGAAGATGGCAGCAAAGTAAATATTCTGGTAGACGCTGCTTCCAGCCGTCTTCAGTTGCTGGCTCCGTTCAAGGCCTGGGAAGGCACAGATCTTAAAGGTCTTCGTTTGCTGATTAAAGCAAAAGGAAAATGTACAACGGATCATATTTCTATGGCTGGTCCATGGTTGAAATTCCGCGGACACCTGGATAACATCTCCAACAATATGTTGATTGGAGCAGTCAATTATTTCAACGAAAAAACAGACAATATTAAAAACCAGCTTTCCGGAGAATACGGACCAGTGCCTGCAACACAACGTGCTTACAAAGCACAAGGCGTCGGCACATTGGTAGTAGGCGATGAAAACTATGGAGAAGGCAGTAGCCGTGAACACGCTGCGATGGAGCCACGTTTCCTTGGTGTTCGTGCAGTATTGGTAAAATCTTTTGCCCGTATCCACGAAACGAATCTGAAGAAACAAGGTATGCTGGCACTTACTTTTGTCAACAAAGAAGACTACAATAAAATTCAGGAAGATGATTGTATTGATATCGAAGGATTGACAACATTTACACCTGGTGTTCCATTGACAATGACATTCCATCACGCGGATGGAACCAAAGATGTGATCAGTGTAAACCATACCTACAACGAACAACAAATTGAGTGGTTTAAAGAAGGTGCGGCCTTGAACATTATCCGTAAGCAATTTGCAGCGAATAATTAATCTTTGATCTTTTATATGAACGGGCTATTTCTTTTTGAAATAGCCCGTTTTTTTATGGGAAAATAGTTACGCGTCAGGAAAAGTCAAATAGAAATCCCTTACCCTGACGGTACGACGCCTCCCAAAGCTGAATTGTGATTAGAAGTTGATATCATAACATTTTAAACTTTTCATTTGAACTCCGAACAATAACTTTACAGCATGAATGTGATTAAGCATCCCGATTTACTGAAGCATCTGGAAGATAAATTGAAAGGACCATTACCGTCCAAAGAGGCTTTAAAAATGATGTTTCCAAACATTAAGGCAATGCCTGAAACGATACCGGAAACGGTAAGGTTGAGTGCCGTAATGGTTTTGCTTTTCATTAAAAATAATGAATGGCATCTCTTGGCTATCCGCAGGACAGAAGATGGCCATGCCCACAGCGGACAGATAGGGTTTCCGGGAGGAAGGTATGAAAAAGACGATGCTGATTTGCAGGAAACGGCTTTGCGTGAAACCTATGAGGAAATTGGTATTCCGGCAGAAAAAATAAAAGTGATAGGTGCATTGAGTCCGGTATATGTTGTCGTCAGTAATTTCAATGTTTTTCCTTTTGTGGGTCTAATCGAATCTCCTGAGAATTTGGTATTGAGCGTGCACGAGGTGCAGGCAGTAATTGAAATTAAGCTGGAAGATTTATTTGCACCAGCAGCCAAAGTGCTTACTGAGGTAGTCTCTCCGGCCTTTCCTGAAATAAAAAGAAAAGTAAACTCTTATGTAGTGCAGGAAAATGTAATGATTTGGGGAGCAACCGCTATAATGATGGCAGAACTTGAATTGCTGCTATCAGGAAATACGAATAACTAACTGATCAAGAGGTCGACGTACTTTTTTCTCATTAGCCAAAAAGTCATTTTCAGCATCTCGATATCCAATAGCCAGCAAAGCAACACTGGTGTGATGAATATCCTGAAGCTTTAAAAAATTATCCATTCCTGCACAATCAAAACCTTCCATTGGTGTAGCATCAACACCCAAGAGCGCCGCTTCGGCAATGGCAAATCCAAGCGAAATATAAACCTGATTGGAGGACCAGTTTTTTATCTCTTCATCAGAACTCGTTTCTGCAAAGCGCAACATTGAATTCCTGAAGGGCTCCAGGCTTTCAGCAGTTACACTGCGTGTTTCAATAATATTCTGAAGATAGGTATCGATGTGTTGTTGCGTAAGTTTTGTGTAAGAAGCGAATAGCAGCAGGTGCGATGATTCAGTAATTTGTGGTTGATTGTAAGCAATTGGTTTTATCTGCTCACGAAGTTCCTGTGGTTCGATTACATAGAGCGTGAAAGGTTGCAAACCCATAGAAGTAGGAGCATATTGTGCAGCCTTAAGAATAGCTTCAATATTCGCTTCAGACACTTTCTGACCATTCATCCTTTTAGGTGCATACCGCCAATGCAACGCATCATTCAAACTCATAAATCAAACATTCTATTTTGGAATAACAAAGATAATGTCATTGCAGACAAAGCTGTATCAACATTAATTATTGCAGGATTTTTATTCGAGTTGCAATAAATCTTCGCCTTCAATTAAATCAAAATCAATATTATTAGATCCGGAAATACCTTCTACCGAACCTTTGATATGTGCCGCATTCAATAAGATTTTCTCTAATTGTTTCTCCCGCATTTTCCAAAGCTTCTCCATTGCATCTCGTTCCTTCTGAATTGAATTTTTCATAGACTGGAAGCCTTCACGTATTGCTTTCCATTGCTCAGAAAACTCGTTGCTGGTAAGGTACCCATAGAGCAATGACATTTTATCCGTCTTGTTATCACTGTTCTGCATTACCTGGAATACTTTTAAAATCTGCTCGCGAAGAATCAAGGCCAAGGTTCCGGCTTCTTTGTAAGAACAAATCCAGACACCATCTTTTAATCCAAACGAATGAATGTCTTTAGGTAAGGCTTGTGTAACTATCACAGCAATATCTGCCCCCTTGCTTCGCATATCGGCCTTTACTTTATCTATCCAATCGTTACTGAAGGCGTTAGTGCGTTTACTTTCATAAACAATTTTACCACACTCCTGACCAAATTGATTTCTGACAATATGGACACAATCACCACCACGAACGCCTTTCCCTATTTCTTCAATCAAATCAAAAGGAAATTTTTGCCGCAGCATTGCTTCCAATAACAACTCCTGAACTTCTCCTTGCAGCTGCATAGAACCTTGTTCTGCCTTGCGTTTCATCTCATCTGCAAGTTTGCGCTGTTGTTCCAGCTGTTGTTCTATTTCCTTTATCCTGAATTGAAATTCCTGCTCTTTAATTTTAGATTTCTCCTCCTCTTCTTTCCTGACCAACATGGATAATTCGGTCCTCGCTTCTATCAATTGCTGTTGCATTTTGATATCCATTTCCTGCTCTTTGTTTTTGAGCTCCTGCATTTTTTTTAGAAAATCCAGTTCCTTTTCACGCGCCTCTTTTAGCCTTGCTTCATTATCAATATTGGTTTGATTGAGGTGCTTAATCTGAGCCTCAAATCGCTGTTCAAATTTCAGCTCCTGTTCTTTGGCTATCTGGGCAGCCAATTCATTTCTTTGCGCATCAAGTTTCTTAGAAAATTCTTTTTCCTGTTGCTCTTTAATGATTTTAAATTCATTTTCTTTCTGCTCAAAATCTTTTTGCTTCTTCAATTGCCATTCCTGCATTTCTTTACGCAAATCCTTCTGCAATTGATTTCTCAGTGCATCAGTTGGCTCAAACTGCGTATTGCAATTAGGACATATAATAGTTGTGTTCGTCATTATTTCTCTTGTAAGTGTATTAATGAGTTTATTCCTGAAGCGCCTTCTTGTAAACGCTTAAAACCCTTTCTCTCGCAAATTTATGATCTACTATTGGTTGCGGATAATTAAATTCTTCAAATTCCGGAACCCATTTTCTGATGTACTTTAAGTCCTTATCAAACTTCTTTGTTTGCTCATAAGGATTGAATATCCTGAAATACGGAGCCGCATCGCATCCACTTCCTGCAGCCCATTGCCATCCGCCATTATTGGC
>DLGS01000351.1 GCA_002482815.1 Bacteroidetes bacterium UBA7688 | reverse complement strand
GATCTTCTTTCGCAGGCAAAAGAATCGGTAACCGATACAAAATAAGTACCGGCGGTTGAAACTGTGATAGAAGCCGTAGTGGCACCTGTACTCCAGGTATAATTGGTAGCACCCAAAGAATCGAAAGCTGTCAGCACAACACTGCTTCCTGCACAAAATTTAACCGGGCCACTGGCAGAAACAGAAACAGGAGGACGATTGATGGTATAATAAAAACCATTGAAAACACGGATAGTGCTCAACAAGCCCACCACACCTGATTTCAAAAGTCTTACTTTAGAAATGCGGTAAGAACCCGGTGTAGTCTGGAAACCGGCAGAATATCTGTCCGATGTTCCGGAAAGCAATTTCAAATCCAATAAAGAAGAACCACTTTTTGTTTCTACCACCGAACCGGATGCATCGTATGTAATAATTGTAAGGCGACTTAATAAGCTAAGATCAAGAAGACCAGTCGTGTTAGCAACTGTAAAACCAACATAATCACCGGCTTTACCAAACTTAGGAAAGGTAACATCAATATAAGAACCACCCAAACCAAGAATGTCGGCAATAGCATACATTCTGGCAGAGTTATTTGGATTGGCATCAACAACATTTGAAGCACTATCAACATTTCCCAATAAAGAAAGACCAGTGCTACCTGCAGTTACACCATTGGCATATACCGGTGGACAAGGACGTTGGAAGTAAGCTCCGTATAAGCGTAATTCAGAAAGAAGACCAACGCCCAAAACGCTGCTCAATTCAATTCTGGCCTCTTTAAATTTATAAGAGCCGCCCGGATTGGTTACAAATTTTAAATTATAAACAGAACTACCCGAAGATAAAAGTCCAAGCAAAGACAATTGCAGTACACTCGATCCGGAACCTGTAGCAACAGGAACTGTGCCGGCTGAATCATACAATTTAATCGTAACGCCGGAAAGAACAGATGTACTTAATAAAGAAGTATTGCCCTGAACCGTGAAGTTAACAACGTCACCTGCAGCACCATACTCCGGAAAACGAACACGAATTTCGGATGTGGCTAATACACCAAGCAATGTATTGATATCAGCATAGTTGGTTTGGTCCGCATCTACTACCCGCGAAGGATTGTTGATATCTGTACTGTTGCTGATCAGTTGGTTGGCATAAACGTCGTATTGGGCTTTTGATTTGTCCGAGATAGAAAATAAAAGCACCGCAACCAACAGTAAAAACCTTTTAAAGTGTGGGTAGTTTTTGTTCATAATGTTTCGTTTTAATTGTACTCGATTAGTTAGTATACTTGTTTTTGTTAAAACTTGAGGCGAAAGTAATTCTCGAAAAAGAATATTTCATATTATTTAATTAGTAATAATCGTATACTATAAATCAAAACTATCTAATGGTTTCCAAAATTTTTTTATGACAGTTTAATAAATATACCATAAATTGTAACCAAATATAGCTATCAAAATTATTATCTTAATTGACATAGTCTTTAGGAAATTTTTGCTATAATTGTGCGAGAAACCAATAAGATATGCTTATGAAATGTCCAAAATGCTTAAGCAAGCTGTATATAAAAATGGATTGATAAATAGTCTTCAACGCTATAAATGCAAGTCCTGTAACTATAATTTCACTGTTGAGAAGAAATCTTCTGCTGCTGATTCGAGCAAAAAAAGAGTTGCCTTAATATTATACCTTGAAGGAGTGAAGGTGACTACAATTGCCAATATGCTTGACGTAAGTCATGTATCTATTATAAAATGGATCAAGAAATATGGGAATAACTTATCAGAATTGAGAGCAGACGTCAATAATTATTACCAGATAGACAACCAGGAAATTAATCCGGAAAAATCCGCTTCCTGATGAATTAAAGTCCGGCAAAAGAACCTCATTATACAATAATTGCTGGAACTCAACTGACAGACATCAGTTAAATTACAATAAATCCTTTGTAGCCTAAGGGTTGTAATCCGCCTGTTCCAAGGCTCATTTCTCTATGTATGGTTACAACAAAAATTATTCTTTAAAATAAAATAAAGTCAATAATATTTGAAAATCAGACAATTAACTCAATTTGTTCTTAATCCAATTTTTCTTTGGCTACTTCCAATAATATAAAATTTGCTAAATAAATAGTAGATTTAAATATACATAAATACTAAATGCATCAATAAAAAGTATATTATGCAAGGCATTATGGTATATTTTATAAGAAGTATCTACTTCTAAGGTTCTCTAATATAGAAAAATGGAAATGAATCAATTTACTCATTTCCTAAAAAAATTACCCGAACTAATATATTACAATATCCTCAACATTTTATTAACGGTATATTACTTGTGCTTATACCTCGATTAGAAACATTTACTTTACTTTCGCTATAATAATAGATTACAACAGACGTTATTAAAAAAACACAACTTAAACTTTTATGAAAATCAAACAATCCTATCTCGCAATTGTCGCTGTTTTATTGGCAAATGCTGCATCAGCCCAGGACAAAATGTACAAAACCAATGGTGATGTCATTGACGCCAAAGTAAAATCAGTAAATGAAAATGTTATTACGTATAAAAGGTTTAATAATCCTGACGGACCTGACTATCAAATCAAAAAAGCGGAATTGTCGCGAATTAAATATGCAAACGGAACTGAAGAAGAATATAATGTAAGAATGCAGACCTCCAACACTCCGCGCTCAAAACCAAAATATGGCAAAAACATCCTTACCTTTTCACCAATGACACTTTCCAACGTAGGCATTGGTGTAGGATTAGGATATGAGCGGGTATTGGATAAAGATGGCATTTTCGCTTTTGTTTTGCCGATTTCTTATTTTTACAATAACCTTTCAGGTGATTATGATCCATATCCTTATGGTGGTGGCAATTCATCGCAGGCAATTAATTTCCTTGCGGTTGCTCCGGGAATAAAAATTTATCCAACAGGTTTTGGGGTTGTTCGTTATGGTATTGGAGCTTCTCTGGCTTTTGGAACAGGGACAACAAGGTCCTATGAATACAATCCCTTAACAGGTTATAATAGTTATGTAAGCAATGACCGGTTTGTGATGGGTTTTATGGTTAACAATTCATTGAATATCAACCCTACACCAAAAGTTTACCTTGGTTTGGAAATGGGCATGGGAACTTCTTATGTTAATCAAATTAATGGCATCGAAGACAATGTTGCCTTTTTAGTACAATTCGGCATTAAAGCCGGTTTCAGATTCTAAAAATAAACGTTTATCAATAAAAAAAGGATGTGCTCAAACAGCACATCCTTTTTTATTGTCATTTTTAATTACTTAACCTTATTACCAAACTTTTGCACGGAGGCTGTCAGGACGGTACATTTTATCCCCTTCTTTTACGCCGAATGCAGCATAAAACTCAGGCATATTACTCAATGGACCATTACAACGCCATAGGTTTGGAGAGTGCGGATCAGTTTTAATACGATTAAACATTTCTTCGTCACGGGTAGCAGCACGCCACACTTGTGCCCAGCTCAGGAAAAAGCGTTGGTCAGGTGTGAACCCGTCAATTTTTTCATTGCCTTGTCCTTGTTTTGTTTTCTTGAACGCTTCATAAGCGATCGCCAGACCACCAAGATCAGCAAGGTTTTCACCTAAAGTCAGCTGACCATTTACATGTACAGAATCCAAAACGGTATAGTTATCGAACTGCGTTACTACCATTCCGGTTTTAGCTGCAAATTTCTTTGAATCTTCCGGAGTCCACCAATTTTTCAGGTTACCTTCTTCATCATACTGACTGCCCTGATCATCAAATCCGTGTGTCATTTCATGACCGATTACCCCACCGATACCACCATAATTAATCGCATCGTCAGCAGCATCGCTGAAGAAAGGATATTGCAAAATTCCCGCAGGGAAAACGATTTCATTAAAGGCAGGATTATAATAAGCATTCACTGTAGGAGGTGTCATACCCCACTCTGTCTTATCTACAGGTTTGCCCAAACGACCAATATTATAATTATACTGAAATTCTGAAGAAGCAATGACATTTTTCACAAAATCATTACCAACAATATCCAGTTTTGAATAATCTTTCCATTTGTCAGGATAACCGATTTTTTTGATAAATGTATTCAGCTTACCCATCGCTTTTTGCTTGGTAGCATCGCTCATCCAGTCGAGGCGCATGATACGGTCGCCATATGTTTTTTGCAGATTATTTACCAAATCCAGCATGCGCTTTTTAGCCTCCGGTTTAAATGTTTTATCAACATACATCTGACCCAGCAATTCGCCTATTGAACCATCCACAACTTTCAGGATGCGCTTCCAGCGGTCTTTCTGTACTTGTTGACCTCTTACTGTTTTACCATAAAAATCAAAACGTGCATTGTCGAAATTACTACTCAGGAAGGCAGCCATTCCGTTCACCAAATGAAATTTCAAATAAACTTTCCACACATCAACCGGCGTTGCTTTCAATTGTTTGCTCACCTCAGCCATAAACATCGGCTGACCGACAATCACACTGTCCTGACCGGCCACTCGCAATTGAGTAAATATTTTATTCCAATCCATATTCGGCGTCACTTTATTGAGCCCTTCAATATTGAATTTGTTATACATTTTATATGGATCGCGCATTTCAACTCTGGTCATCGAGGCTTTTGCCAATGACGTTTCCAAAGCATAAACAGATTGTGAACTTTTGATAGCAGTTGCCTCATCCATTCCCATCATACCAAACATTTTGGTAAGATAAGCTTTGTAGGCATCGCGGATAACAACTGTACGGGCATCTGTATTGAAATAATAATCACGATCCGGCATGCCAAGACCAGCCTGGTACAATTGACAGATTTGCTGTGTGACATTTTTGTCATCCGGAGAGACATAAAATGCAAATACACTGCCAATTCCTTCAGAATGTTGCTTAGCAATCTCAGCAAGAATATCTTCTGATGTTTTAGCGGCATCTATACGGGTCAACCAGGGTGTCAAAGGCGTTAGTCCTGCTTTTTCAATCATTGCAGAATCCATTCCGCTACGATAAAAATCACCAACTTTCTGATCTGAGCTTCCGGCTTTAGCACTTTTATTTGCCGCTGCAGCATCTAATAATTCATGAAGAACTTTATAATTATTCTCCTCCAATGTATTAAAGCTACCCCATCTTGTTTCGCTTGCAGGAATCGGATTTTTCTTAAACCAGTTTCCATTGGCATACATAAAGAAGTTTTCTGCAGGACTCACGGAACTGTCAATATTAGCCGGATCCAAAAGCTTTACAGCATTGGCATCCGAACTGCTTTTTTTTGTTCCGTCACCACAAGAGGCAAAAGCACATATTGCGGATAGCGCAATTACGGCAGGTTTTAAATTCATAAATAAATTGTTTTTAAGGGTACAAATGTAATCGGAAAAGAATCAAATCCCGCCCCCCACTTTGGGGGAATTTTGATCAAAAAAAAGACCCTTTTGACAAAGCAAAAAGGGTCTTCTTTTAAATAATAATCTAATGCTATTGTTTGACAAAGGTTGAACTGTAATATTTGTGTCCGTCTACACCTGAAATCACATAAATGTAGGTTCCGGATGCAAAAGTGGAAACAGCAATATCTGCATTTTTCTGAAATTGGTGAGTAGCCACCAACTGTCCGTTTGCAGCATACAGATTAAATATCATCTCCTGGTTTAAAGATGTATTGACGTGTAAATTATTGACTGCCGGGTTAGGGAATACGTTAATACCAGCGTCATTAAATATTGGCGTTTCGATACCGGTTACATCTGTAAATGTAACATCATCAATATACAGCTCTGTGCCAGCGGCAGGAACATCGGAATTATTGGTAATGAATAGTACAATAATTCTGTCAGGCACTACGGTAGCATTGTCATATTCAACTTCGGCACTCGTATTCTTAAAGCCTGAACTTTTAATAATAGGCATTTCGCCATATCCCACCAAAGAATCAGCACCACCGGCGCCAATGCCATTTATTAAAAGTTCAGGCTTTAAGA
>DLGS01000153.1 GCA_002482815.1 Bacteroidetes bacterium UBA7688 | reverse complement strand
AACAGCGGTATTACTGCTTGACCATGTTACGTTATCATTTGTTGCATTGCTTGGTGCTACCGTAGCTGTCAACTGTTGCGTATTTCCAGCTGATATACTCGCTGTTGATGGTGTCAGGGCTACACTGGTAACAGCTGTACCAGCATTAACCCTGTTAACGTAATTGATATCTGGGGAACCAGACACAATGGTTAACCGCACTGTGCGTAAACTGTTGTTTGCAGTAGTATAAGTTCCGGCATCAATAGTTGTCCATGCACCACCGGTTGATGGTAAGCTAATTGTTGACAAGTCTGTTCCAGCTACTGTGAATTTAATAGATGAAGAGGCAGTTGATTTATACCGTAACTGAAATTTTGTATTTTTCAGAAGTGGTAGTTCTTTCCATTCCATCCATTCGTTAGCTTGTGTATTGGTAACATTCCATCCTCCATTGGTATCGCTGCATTTCACCACATCAAGATTACCAGAATAAAGAAATGCACCCCCACTATTTCCAGTGGTCAAATCAGAATGGAGATCACAGGCTTCTACTTCCATTTTTAAAGTATTTGGGTAGGGATTGCTTGTATATCTTCTTAAAATATTGAGTCGTTGGTTGGCATAATTATAAAAAGTATTATCTCTACTGCGCCATAAAGCAGCCGCTTCAGCTGCATCGGTAAAACCTTCTACTAAAGTAGTTCTTGCGCCTGCGTTAACAGTATTGTTAAGACCGGTTTTTAACCTTAAGCCTTTGTCTGAAGTACCCATACCTGGATCTAGATAGGGCGGATGTCCAGGATAACTAAACCCTGGAGCTACAGCCCCTGTTTTTTTTCCATTCCACGTTTCCAATGTATAGGATGTTCCGCCGGCTGCCGAGAACCATCCATGTACAGCATCTACAGTTGCCGGGCTTAAGGTACTATCGTTATCCAACCAGCTTTCATCAACAATAATGTATGGAACAAAACCATAAGTTGCCTGGCACTGATTCCTGATATACTGAAGGATATCAGTTAGATTTCCTTCCATATTTGTCATCCACGTGGGTTTCGCCGACCAAAAGAAGATAACCATTCTGCCATTTATTTTATAGCGTTTTGCATCAGGTATATGTCCGATAGCCTCTTTTAAGTTATAATCCCAGATATATTTGTAATTAGCTGTATTGGCGCAATTAAATTTGGGATCATCTGTCGAGTAATCTGTACCTTCAGACTCATTCCAGTTTTTGCTCCCCGTCCATGAGTTTGGACAATCATCAAAAATGGCTAATTTAAAATCAGCTCCTCTTGCATTCATCGCATTAACCAGTTTTGGGATATGTTTAGGGTTACCATTGCCTCTATCATCGGCATTAGGTTGATTCCCTCTACTCAGTAGGGCAACAAAATCTATTCCTGAATAATCAATTTCCTCGGCCATATTTTCCCACCATTCGGTAGTTTCTGAATGGTGCGTGTTATCATTGGGAAGCCCCTTCTTGGCAATAGATTGGTTGTAAGGGTAAGAATGTCCTCCATAAATTTCATTGTAATGCCAGCAAAAAGTTGCCCCAACATCTTGTGAGTAAGTTCTAGGAATAAAGGCTAAAAAACCGATAGCCATTAATCCAATCTTTAGTAGTTGTGTTTTCATTTCTTTTGTTTTTTTAGTTAAATAATTGGTCTACTTCGAGAGCTTAATTGGTATATCAATAATATAATTTGGCAATTAATTAATCATTAATAATTCATTAACGGAATTGAAATGCCGATTCAATGAATGAAATGAGCCAAATAAAGATGTTTTCCAGTTAGTTGCCCTCGAAAAAATGACTTCATATTTTAACGTAGTGAAATGGAAATACCGAATAAATGGCAAAAAAAAGAGGACGCCTTTTTGAGACATCCTCATTATTATTACAGAATTAATAAAAATGTTTATTTAACGATATTATAGATTTACTAGCCTTGCCTGCTTAGATGTTATCTTTACATTTTCGGTGTCATCTTCAAAAAACTCATAAATCACTTTGCCTTTTAAATTTTTGATGCAAATATTATCTAAGTAAATAGTAGTTTTTCCTGGTCTTTTAAATTTACAGGTCAATCCTAAATCACCAATATTCGATGGGGAATAAGCGCCTAATCCAACCGATATGCGTTTCCAATTATTATCAAATACTGTTGGCGATTGTACCAGTTTTCCGTTTACATCAACACCCATGTTGTCATTAAACATAGAACTTTCCCGCCTGATGGGAGAAAAATAACAATAAGACAATTCTGATTTTGGATCTACCTTAATATCGTATTCAAAATAATAATCGGGTAGAATTGTAAAATTTTTCTTTATTACCTCAATGGTTTGTTTTTTTAAATCATCTTCCGACGTAACTTCAATTGCAATAATTTTATGCTTCGCTTTTGCTTTAGCAGATTTAATATTTAAAGGGAGATGTATGTTGGCAACGCCAGTTTTCTTTGATTCAACAGCAATTTGATTCAACATTTGTCGCACTATTTCCGGATTTTTAGCAGAAACGTCTGTGGTTTCAGCAATATCATTGACCATATCGTATAATTCCACTTTATCATAGTACCGAAATAATTTCCATTGATCAGATCTCAAAACATCATGATCTCGCCAAACCCAATAATAATACCTGTTGGTTTGAGGTTTTGCAGTGCCTTTAATTAAATTGACTAAACTAATGCCATCAAGATTTGTGGGTAATTTTTGTTTGCTATTGGTTAGCTCCGCTAACGTGGGGAATACATCAAGATAGCCACACATTTCTGGGACTTCTTTTTTGGTGTAGGACAAAACTGTTTTAGGTATCATCATCGCTGCTGCGGAGTGAATTCCTCCATCAAACATAGAATGTTTAGCGCCTCTAAATGGAGCATTGTTTCCGGCATATGCCGTACCTCCATTGTCTGAGAAGAAGAGCACAATGGTATTATCTATCAGGTTATTCTTTTTTAGGTAATCCAAAATCAGCCCAACGTTATCATCAAACGAGGTAATAACTGCCGAGTAAAGCATAGCCATCTCTTCTTTAGTAAGTTTATCTGGTTTATTGTTCCACGAATCATCATTATATTTTTCTGCATTGTATTTTCTCCATTCCGGGAGATTTATAACCGTTCTTCGATAATAATCATAAGGCTTCAGGTTTTTTACTTTACTCATTATTTCATAAGGCACTCTTTTCAATAATTCTTCTTTTACAACATGAGGTCCATGGACAGCTTGAAAAGGAACGTAACATAAAAATGGATTGTTTTTGTTTACATCCATAAATTCAATGGCATATTTTGAAGTTAAATCTGTGGCGTAATCCAATTCATTTTCTACCAATTTCCCATCATGGAACCAACCTGTTGAACCCTTAGAGAAATAATCTACCGCACCAGCATAAAATCCCACAAACCTATCAAAGCCGTACTGATTGATGGTATTAGAATTGGGTGCTTGATTGGGTGAGGGACTGTTGTGCCATTTGCCAAATAAGCCCGTTTTATAACCCTCTTTTTGGAAATAGTTGCCAAAATTGGCGAGGTTTACGTCTAAAGTACCGTCTGTTTCAGGTCCAGATCCTGTCCGTAAAGGATGGATTCCTGTTAACATTCCGGCTCGGGTAGGACTGCAAACGGGAGAAGTCATGAAATTATNNATTAGAAAAACGAATTCCTTCTCTTAAAATACGGTCTATATTAGGGGTGGGAGTTTTACCTCCGTTAATGCTCAAATCACCATGTCCCATATCATCAGCCATTATAATTAAAATATTGGGGCGTTGAGTTGTTTGGGCTTGTGCCGAAAAAGCCATTGAAGCAATAACTCCTATCAGGGATAGTCGAAAAATTTTTGATATTTTCATGTGGTTTAATCTGCTAATTATAGTCAATGAATTTTTATTTCGCCACAAAATTCGTTGTAACAAAATGTCAAAAGCGATTAATTAAGTTGATGGCTATTGCCATTTTCAATCATCTGATCTAATTTATTCTTTAGTTCCTTTACTTTTTTTGGATATTCTAAAGCAACGTTTTTAGTTTGCTGCGGATCTGTACTTAAATTAAATAACTCTACTTCTTGGTTGTGTGGTACCACTCCACGTTCTTTTTTAAACCAATCGGGATCCTCATTTGAGGCACCAGAGGGAGCATCAATATATACCCAATCACCCGAACGAATACCCATTTTTCTTTTTGTACTATGATAGATAATAGGCGGACGGTTGAATTCGCCCGAATTTGATTTTAACAAAGAAAGCATACTGAAACTATCCTCACCTGCTTTTTCAGGAACGGTATCGCCCACAATTTCAGCAAAGGTGGCCATCATATCTGTTAAGCAAAATGTTGTATTATTTACCGTGTTGGCTTTTACTTTACCTGGCCAACGGACAATAAATGGTGTACGATTGCCTCCTTCCCAAGCATCAAGTTTTACACCACGCCATTTACCCATACTGTAGTGTTTATAATCTATAATCCGTTCATAAGTATATTTATCGGGACCGTTATCAGAAGAAAAAATAACAATCGTATTATCGGCAAGGTTCAATTCTTCAAGTTTGTCAAGCATTTTACCAATAAAATAGTCTATTTCGTAAACGTAATCGCCATAACGCCCCACCTTAGATTTACCTTGAAATTGAGGTAAAGGTACATAAGGTGCGTGTGGACCAACAGAATCCCAATAAATGAAAAAGGGTTTGCTTTTGTCTTGTCTAAATTTCGGGTTCTCTTTTTTACCGGCATAAACTTCCATATATTCAATCACCTTCTTCGCACTATTAGGCACCAAATTGTAAGGGCTCTCTACCTCAAGAGACGGATCCAAGGGCAAACTATTTTCAAAAACGAGTTTGCTGTCACTTATTGGATCCATACCTCGAATGGTGTCATGCCCTATTTTAGGATATAAATGAGTTTCTGTCCATGTGTAATCGAAGCCAAATAATTCAGATCCCAAAAGTTTTTTGTTAGGAAAATCGTACGCATCTTTTGTCCCTGGTTTCATGCCAGGTTTAACAGCGTCAGAATAGTTTTGACTAAGTCCCCATTTGCCCAATTGTGCCGTGTTATAACCATTTTTTTTAAGTAAAGAAGCCAATGTAAGACGACCAGATTCTATACCCACATCATCAAATTTCCCCCCATTCCCATGTCCATTGGGGCCTCGTCTCCAAGGGTAGCGCCCCGTCATTAACCCATACCTACTTGGCCCACAAACTGGTGCTGCGGTATGTGCATCTGTAAATCTCATTCCCTCCTTCGCCAGCCTATTAATGTTTGGTGTCGGAATTAAAGATTCTGGATTATAACATTGTGGATCCCCATAACCCATGTCATCCATATATATGAATAATATATTGGGTTTGTCCAACACCGTTAATTCTTTTTTAGCTAAATCTTTCGAACCAATTTTTGAAAAATCTTTGTAGCTTGTTAGTACAAGGACAGGCAGTAAAGTCGTTAGTTTGGCAATCAGGCTAATTTTCATTGTTTTCAGTTATATTTAGAATTCTATTTTTTACTAGATGTGGGATAAGGCAAACTTTCAGTAAATTTTTTATACTCCGCCATCAACTCGTTCACTTTTTCTTTGTTTATTTCTGATAAATCTTTTGATTCGGAAGGGTCTTCCCTTAGATTATACAATTCAATTTTTTTTGTTGTTTTTTGAGGGATAAGCCCTGGATATTGCGCCGGTGTTGCTTGCCCCTTCATTTGAGCAATTATCGTGACCCCGTCTGGCGCTTTATCATCAACCCAATTTTTACTGTCTTCTAAACGGGTATAAGGATTATTTACAAAAAGCTTATAATCGCCTTTTCTAACAGACATAATTTTATCGTTACGTAAACTAAATACTGGAGGATGATCAGTTTTCTGGCCTTTTAAAATCTTCGTGATGTCTTCTCCGTCCAGCTTATTCATTTTTGAAGGAGTAACCTTTGTAAGCGCTAAAAGCGTTGGCAAAATATCTGGCGACCAAGCCGGAACACTAATTTTTTCATTCTCCGGAAAAACTTTTGGATATCTGATCATAAACGGCACACGGATACCACCTTCCCAATTGGTAGCTTTCATTCCCTTAAACCCGCCGGCACTTCCACCGTAATATGGCCCGTTATCAGACATGAAAATAACAATTGTATTATCCAATAATTTTAAATCTTTCAAAGTTTTCATGACTTCTCCAACAGACCAATCCAGCTCTCTAATAACATCGGCATATAAATCATTAGGCGTTTCTGGTGTGTAAAACCTATCAGATGCAGCCAATGGTTTGTGCGGCATAGCATGCGCCAGGTATAAGAAAAATGGTTTATCTTTTTTCCTTTTGATGAAATCGATAGCTTGTTCGGTATAGTCTCGGGTTAATAATCTTTGATCTACCGGATATTTTACGGTATCTCTGTTTTGAATAATCTGTACCGGACGCATATCGTTAGAGTACAGAATTCCATAGTATTCATCAAATCCATGTTCTACAGGAAAATATTTCTTCTGATGACCCATGTGCCATTTACCAATAGCTTTGGTGGCATAACCGGCTTCTCTAAACACACTAGACATTAAAATCTCTTTGGAAGAAATTCCCAATGTGTCTGCCTCTTTAAGTCCATCAGGATGAGGATTTTTATATAAGCCATGTCGCAAAGGGAATCTTCCGGTTAGTAGTGTAGCTCTGGAAGGCGCACAATAAGGCGTTGGCACATAAAAATCTGTAAGTTTTACGCCATGCACAGCAATATCGTCTATGTTAGGCGTTTGATATTGGGTTTGCCCATAGCAAGAAATATCGCCATAACCCATATCATCGGTTAAAATAATAAGTACGTTGGTTTTTTTCTCCGTTATCCTATTCCCTCTAAGATTACTACATCCAAAAAATATTAATCCTGCTATAACAGCAAATGGGGTAATAAAATTTAATTTCATGTTTTTGTGTTTTACCTTAACTCAATGTGTCTGAATTCTTGTCAATTTGGTTAAAAACTTGGTGTTTGCGCATTTTTTCCCCACGCTTTGTTTGGTAGCTCATCTAAAATTAGTTTTAATGTTCCGCCTTCCATAATTTGTTTGTGGGTAATAAATGGACTAAAAATTTCTTCGCCGTTTATAAATGCTTTTTGAATGTATTTTTTTGTTTTGCTAGCTCCTTCTGCCAAAACAGTAAAAGTTCTACCGTTTTTAAGAGAGATAGAGGTTTTTTCAAATATTGGACTTGTGATATCGTAAAAAGGCAATCCTGGCGTTACCGGATACAATCCCATGGCAGTAAATACCACAAATGCTGTCATGCCACCACCGTCTTCGTCTCCCGGAATACCAAATATATTATCCTTAAACCACACGTCTAGTAAAAGTCTTGTACGTTTTTGGGTTTTCCAAGGGGCACCAAAATGGTTATATAAATAAGGGATATGAAAAGACGGCTCATTACCCATCGAAAATTGCCCTACCATTCCGGTAGAGTTGGAGCCATCTACATAAAACTCACTTTTATTCATCCCCAAAGGCTCTCTAAACAATTGGTCTAATCTGGCTTCCGCCGATGATTTGCCACCTAAAAGTTTAGTGAGGCCGTCAATATCATGCTGAACATCCCAAGCGTAAGTCCAGCCGTTATTTTCATCATAAAATTCACGATAACCTTTTCCACCAGCCGATTTTGGATTGATGTTAATCCACTCTTGCTTATCATCTTTTGGCATAAATAAGCGATGTTCGGGATGCCATAATTTTTTATATTCGAGTGATTTTTGGAGGTAAGCATTAGCCTCATTTTTTTTACCCAATTCACCGGCAAGTTCTGATAATGCCCAAAAATCATAACTTACGCCTAAAGTTACAGCCACTGGTTGTCTTTTTTCAAAACCATCCATATGAGGTTCCGTTTCTTTTTCGCCAACATGAAGTGCAGGAAAATATCCGTGTTGATGATAAAAATCATCAATAGGCCTTTTTAAAGTTCCTTGTCTCCATGGAATAAAAGTTCCCTCCATCAAATTTTTTTGTATTCCCTCGTAGGCTTTTTTAACATCATAATCCTTCAAACCTTTTCGGTAACCATCAATGAAAATTGCTGAAGAATGATACGAATTCATACACATATGATTGCCGTGTAATTGCGGAAAAGTTGGCATCCAACCGCTTTGCTCATACATTAAAGTATAAGAGTTTAGCATATCATTTTCCATTTTTGGGTTAAGAATGGTACGCAGAGGATGTTGCGCTCTATAAGTATCCCAAATCCAATCATCTACATAAAATGAGCGGTCGCTTACATGCACCTTTCCATCATAGCCGCTATAATATTTACCTCCTTCATTGACATCAACCATACGCTCGTAAGTGCGGTATAAAGAAGTATAAAAGGTTCTTTTTTGGGCTTCGGTTCCCCCTTTAACCTGTATTTGATTGATCACCGTTTCCCACTCTTTTTTTCCTTTAGCAACCAGTTCCTCAAAATTGACTGACAACAATTCTTTCTGAAAATTAATCTTTGCTTGTTCATAGCTGATGTAAGAGACAGCATATTTCACATAAACAGAGGATATAGAATTGGATTCCAGAGAAATTGAAAACTTATTATTTAGTGTTTTGAATACTATTCCGTCAACAGGTTCATTTTTTTCATTAGTTATAACCCCGTAAACATAGGCGTACATTTCTCTAGTTACAGCATTTTCTCCCCTGGTAGTATATTTTATTTTTTCCTTTAAAGTAAAGCTAGTAATATCAATGGTGTTGGCTTGCATATCTTCAGTACCCTGAATCAATATGTTTTTTTGCTTATTGGAGGGGAAATCTATTTTATAGATAGCAGTTTTTTTACCGGGTGCAAAGTTTACCCTGATGTCATCATCAATTAAATAAGTGGAATAAACCCAAGGACGAACCACTTCCAAATCGTGATCTATGGTCATTTTTTGTTGCCATGATGTTTTATTAATTTCACCAAGTGTCACTTTCATTTGAAGAATTCCTTTTGACCGATGCGACACCACCTGAAGAGGAAAAGCTTCAACTTGATCAGAAATATAATCCGGTTTTACCGGAAACATCCTAAGCATTTGATTAGGCAAATGCATGGTAGGATAAGTGGGCACTAAAAATTGTGCAACATTACCAATTTTTGGATCGATGTATTTTGTGAAGTCTTCCTGAGCAGAACTTGAATGGCTAAAAAAGACAGCTAATGCAAAGCAGAGAATGATTTTTTTCATTGAATTGATTTATTTAGGCGAAATTTTGATTGATGCGTTCAGCTCAATAAGATTTATAATCTCCCAAATAAAGCCTTATGTCACTAATAATAGATTAATATTTAATTAACATGGCTATAAAAATTAGAATAATCAATTAAAAGAGCGAATTGTCTATGGAAACTTGATAGGTAGGCTTCACGTTACAAAAACGCTTATTACGCAACAATCATTTACTCCTATTTTCGGCATCTAGCAGATCCCTAAATAATTACTAAATGTGACATAACAACCAAGACTATTTATGTCGCATATTTTTTTCCGACTGGGTCTTTTTCAGGTGGGATGGAAAATCTGCCACAGGCGAACCGTACTCGTACCTTAGATCAGCTCTGGCCCCCCTCGAAGGATTAAGAGGAATATAGGTTCCTTGGGTGTCATATAGTTTCTGAAAAAGTTTAGCGCTCAAATCTTTTATCAATGCTTGATACTGCGGATCTTTAATCAGGTTATGAACCTCTAATGAATCATTTTTCATATCATACAATTCATCTGTATCCCACACCCCATTATATTCTATGTATTTATATCTATCGCCCCTTAACGCAAATATGGTCGGCGTTTGCGGATAGTTTTTTTCCCAATAGTACTCATATAAAAGATTATCCCTCCAATTCATATTTTCACCTTCCAGCAGGGGCAAAAAGCTTTTTCCGTCCATATAAGCGGGAGCCTGAAACCCAGCCACTTCGAGTAATGTTGGGGCAATATCTATATTTGCAACTACTTGTTTAACAACTGTGCCTGGCTTGATGATCTCTGGGCAGTAGGCCAGCATAGGCACCCGCATGGAAGCCTCATAAGCGGTACGTTTGTCTATAATACCATGTTCGCCAAATTGAAAACCGTTGTCTCCCATGTAAATAATCAGGGTGGATTCCAAAAGGTTATTTGCTTTCAAATAATCCATCACTTTGCCAACAGACCTATCCACACCGTATAAAGTTTCTGCATACCGTTTATAATATTCGCCGATATCTAAATTGCTGTGGTACGGATACTCAATTCCATGCCATGAGTTCCGCTGGTTTTGTAGCCACATGGGCGCACCGTGGTGCTTACCTATCATCATGCTACCAGGAGGGTCAAATTTTGCATCGCCGCTCCTGCCTTTATCTTGTGCTGCTGGGATAAAATCCGCATGTGCACCTTTGTGGGATAAGTAAAGCATAAAAGGCCTTTTAGTATCACGATGGTCCAAAAAATCAATCGCATAATTTGTTAACTCCTCTGTGATATAACCCTTTTGTTCAACACGTTTTCCGTTCACATTTAAACCGTTATTTTCTGGCAAATAAGAGCCCTGCCCTTTAAAAGAAACCCAATAGTTAAAACCGCGTTGAGGTTCATCCTGTTCTCCGCCCATGTGCCATTTTCCTACCAAGGCGGTCTGATAACCACCTTTTTGCAAATATTGAGGATAGAAAATTAAGTCTGAAGAGACAGGATTCTGGTTGTCAACAACTCTGTGTTTGTGTGCATATAACCCGGTTAATATTGATCCTCTTGAGGGCGAACAGAGCGAAGTGGTAACAAAAGCATTGGGTAGGTATGCACCTTCTTTTGCCATTTTATCCAGGTTCGGGGTCTCTATGAAAGTTTGGGATTTCAAAAAACCCAACGCGTCAAATCGGTGGTCATCCGTTAAAATAAAGATGATATTCCGGGGTTTTACACCCGAATTTTTAATAACCTGAGTTCGATAATT
>DLGS01000368.1:3463-5306 GCA_002482815.1 Bacteroidetes bacterium UBA7688 | reverse complement strand
CTGCTGTGCTGGGTATTATTATTCCGGTAGTTGCAGGGGCCTTTATTCATATTGCTACTACTATTTTCTTCGAAAGCGGAACAAAGCAACATTCCCTGACTACTCAAAAAATCATTGCGATTATTATTGGTGTTGCACTGAGTGCAGGCACCTTATTATTACATTAATCCTCCCTTTCCCATTATGAAAAATGTATTGAAGTCGTTCTTGTTGAGTGTGCTTGGTCTTTTGTTTTTTGTTGGGACATCCGCGCAAAAAAGCAAAGCAGGTAATTCCTTATTATGGAAAATTTCGAAAAAAGGAAATAAGGAAGCGTCCTATTTATTCGGAACAATTCATATGATTTGCACTGAAGATTATTTCTGGACAAACAGTATGCAAACGGCTTTAGATAATACGCGTCAGCTTTGTCTGGAAATGAATTTAAGCGACCCAAACCTTATTACCGATGCGAGTCTGATGATGATGGACCTGAGCGGAGGAACCTTAAGGGATTACTTTAAAAATGAATCAGATTATAATTTAGTTACCGGTTATATCAAAGATTCTCTGGGACAGGAGCTGGCTATTGCAGAACGGATGAAACCTGCAGCCTTGCAGATGATGATTAGCATGGGTGTGGTTTCAGGTCCTTGCAAGGAAACGGTATCCTATGAGTTGAAGCTGGTAGAGAAAGCGAAAACTAAAAACATTGAAATCAATGGATTGGAAACGCTTGCAGAACAAATGGAGGTGTTGGAATCAATCCCGACCGATAGTATCATCAACCAAATGATCCGGATTGCTAAAGGTGATAAGGAAAGTGATGAGGATTTTGGAAAATTAATGGTTGCGTACAAGAATCAGGATTTAATTTCATTGAATAAAACAATGGAAAAGTCAATGTCCGGCAGTGGGACAGATGGAAAAGTATTTATAGAAAACCGGAACAAAAAATGGATTGCTCCTATGGGTATAATGATGAGTGAAAAGTCAACCTTTTTTGCTGTTGGAGCAGGACATGTCTATGGTTTGCTGGAACTGCTGAAAGCTGAAGGTTATACCGTAGAGGCCCTGAAATAGGACAATCACTTCTTGCATTAAAAAAGAAATCCCACTTAAATCACATTTTTCATTCCTGATTCTTATGTCAATAATAATGTTTAAAAGTGCAAATGCACAGGCACTTGAAAACGCATGGATTTCCGGGGAATTCTCTTATTTTACTGCTGGTTTTACCATTTTATTTATTGCTGTTTTTGTATTTTCTTATTGTTTTAAGACTATTGCCAACCAAAGGAATCAAAGTAAAACAGCAAGGCAAATTTTACACAGTAGTTTGAAGCTGGCCTTACTTCTCGCATTAGTGCTCATTTTCTCTATTTATTTATTTTTAATAGCCTAAAAGGGTATCCCGGATTTTTCTGGTGAGTTTAATAATATAATCCGTGCCCCTTCACTTGCCCAAGACCATTTATTTCGATGGCGGGGAAGGGTAGTTTCACCATAAACATTCCCTGGAAAAGGGTTTTTAATATCCTGTTGTTTGTTTTTATTTTTGTCCAGTCGATGTCTAAAGACAGGATGTACTGGCGATACCGCTGATAATCAGGAATGCTGACACCTTTGTAACTTTTCAGGTTTTCAAATTCACCTATCATTCCATTTCCACTATAGCCCACAGCAATATTCAGCCAGTCGGGCAATATTTTGTTCGGAACAATTTGATTAATACCCATGCTCAGCCAATAGGTGTGACCATTATAATCGTTGAACAATTGTCCGAAACCTGTACCCAGGTATCCGTTGGCTGCACCTGCATAAGGGCTGGGGGAGAAGGAAAATTTGTATTTAATCTTCTGTC
>DLGS01000368.1:0-3364 GCA_002482815.1 Bacteroidetes bacterium UBA7688 | reverse complement strand
ATCCCACCGTATTGGCAGCCATATCGCTCCACGAAAATCCCCAATCTTCATACAGTCCATCCCACACTTCAATGGGTGTTTGGAGGAGAATGCCAAGCGTTCCCCCAAATAGTAAAGCTTTCTTTTTGGAGACGCCTGCCCATCGCAGAGAGTGGTAGCCAATATAGCTTTCCAGGTAAGAACCATACACATGGCCGAATTTATCTACCTGTAAATACCCTTTGCTATCGTTATAAAATTCGAAGGGCACACGCTTGGAATCCTTATACCATACAAATTGCAGGTAAGCCATTGAGCCGGCCCACAAAGCCGCTTCAGTGCCGAGTACTGCAACCAGGCGGCCTTTTTTCAGGGTGTCGCTTTGCCGGACTGTAACATTACTATCCGATTGCGCAGCAACATTCGCGCTAATTAATAAGCAAATAAAGAAAGCAATGAAAGGTTTACGTTTCATGTTTTTTATGGTTGGAAGGGCTGAAATTAAGCTGTAATTGTATTTCAGTTTCCTGAAAATAAAAAATCCTCTTCATGCGTTGAAGAGGATTTATAAAAATAAGTAGTTTTAATAAACGTGCTGACCTCCATTGATGGCATAGTTGGCGCCGGTGATAAAACTGGCTTCTTTACTGGCAAGGAACGAAACCAGATGCGCAATTTCTTCGGTGCCACCCATACGGCCGATGGGAATTTCTGCCACAATTTTATTGCGGATCTCTTCGGGTACAGCCATTACCATATCTGTAGCGATATAACCAGGAGAAATTGTATTGACAGTAATGCCTTTGCGGGCCACTTCCATCGCCAGTGTTTTAGTGAAGCCATGCATACCTGCTTTAGCTGCCGAATAGTTGGCTTGCCCAAACTGGCCACGCTGGCCATTTACAGAGGATATATTAATGATGCGGCCATAATTACGATCACACATCTGGTTGATCACATTTCTGGTGCAATTGAATACACTGTACAGGTTTGTTTTCAGAACAGCATCCCAGTTTTCTATCGTCATTTTACGGAACTGGCCATCGCGGGTGATACCGGCATTGTTGACTAAAATATCAATAGGCCCCAGTTTTTGTTCTACTTCCGCCACCATTTTTTCTACCGAAGCATAATCGCTGACATCTACATGATACATATCAATTTCGAATCCTTCCGCTTTCATGGTTTGTTGCCATTTCTCTGCCTTCTCTGCATTATTGTAGCTTGTCACCACATGAAAGCCGTCGTTGCTCAGTCGCTTGCAAATAGCTGTGCCAAGTCCGCCTGTTCCCCCTGTTACCAGTGCAATGTATTTTTGATTACTATCCATGTTGCTGCTTTTTAGTATGAATGTAGAAATGATTTTACCAATACTACGTATTAAAAACAACAATTGCAATATGTATATATCTCTAAAAAGAAAAAAAAATCCGCTACGAAACACGCAGCGGATTTTTAAAAGTTGTTTTGGTTTGGATTAATTGTCGCTCAGACGGTTGAATTCATCCAGTCCGGCATCTTCATAAGAAGTAAATAATGCACACCAGTGACCTACCAGAGAAAGTGCCCATGCCGCTGTAATCCAGGCTGGCCAAGGGTAAACCCATGTTGTGGCACCTTTATCATAAAGTGTCCACATCAATACTGTAGCTACAGTGAATGCAATGAAATGTATCAGTAGAATTGACTTTTGGCGAGCCGTTGGTTTGATTTTTTTTGCCATTGTTATTTCTTTATGAATTTGAGTGTAAGTTATACTGTAGAGAATTAAGCAGCTTTAATTGGTTTTGGAAAGGCAAATTTTGTTGCAAAATAAGCAGAGAACAAAACTGCACTGCCTATAAAATCGGCCAGCAAACTGCTTTTGAAAAAAGGAATCGCGTCAACGTAAGTTGTGGTTAAGCCACTGAAAGTATAACCGTTATATCCTTGTGCAAAATAGCCGAAATTGGAAATGATAAAGAAACTTACAGAAGCCGCTAATGTGCCGCCAATAATTGTTCCTGCGTTTACTTTGTTCATAGCTTTACCAATAAAAGCTGCAACAATCAAACCGGCGTAAACAAAAAACTGAGCCATTCCGTAGAAACCGGTGTTAGTCAATGTCGGGAAAACCTGGAAATAAACATCGGCCAGAAACTGTCCAAGCAGGGCAATCAAAATAGCAGTTTTTACATCTTTTACCAGCATTCCGCTCACTAAACCAATGGCAACAACCGGAGCAAAATTATAAGCACCGATTTCGGCACACATAATGCGCGATACCACTGCTAACAAAACAAGCCCGATGGCTAAGAATAATTGATTATTTTTCATTTTACTATTTAAATGGAATGATGTGCAAAAATAACAATCGGTGCGTCAATTACAAAATTAATTAGGCAATCGGGCAAATAGTCAAATAAGGTAATTGGGAAATTGTGAAATAAACATTCGGTAATTTGACAAAAGGGTTAAAATTGAAGTATCAAACTGAAATGGATTAAATAAATTAACCACTTACCTCTTTAACCCAGCTACCTCCTTTCACTAAATTAATCACCCCCCTTTAACTTCTTGACTTTTTTAACCAATTAACCTAAACTAAACAAACTGTCTACAAACTCTTCTTTATTGAAAATCTGCAGGTCTTCCATCCGTTCGCCTACACCAATATACTTTACCGGTATTTTGAACTGGTGCGCAATCGCCAATACGACACCACCTTTGGCAGTTCCGTCGAGTTTTGTAATCGTTAATGCTGTAATATCTGTGGCTGCTGTGAAATGTTTGGCTTGTTCGAGGGCATTCTGCCCGGTGCTGCCATCCAATACCAACATTACTTCGTGCGGAGCATCCGGCATTTTTTTGCTGATAACCCTTCGGATTTTGCTCAGTTCCTCCATCAGGTGGGCTTTGTTGTGCAAACGGCCCGCAGTATCTATAATAACGATATCTGCATTTTTGGCAATGGCCGTTTCTACCGCTTCGTAGGCTACAGCGCTCGGGTCGCTGCCCATTTCTTTTTTTACAATCGGCACACCCACGCGCTCACTCCAGATAGTCAGCTGGTCTACGGCTGCAGCACGGAAGGTATCGGCTGCGCCGAGTACTACACTTTTTCCTGCTTTTTTAAAATTGTAGGCCAGTTTGCCAATGGTCGTGGTCTTTCCAACACCATTTACACCGACTACCAGCAATACATATGGTTTTTTGCCGGCCGGCAAATCAAAGGTTTCAAATTCATTGCCCGGAGCATCGGTCAGCACACTCATAATGCCTTCCTGCAATACTTCATTGAGGGCAGCGGTGCCTACATATTTATCTTTTGCAACGCGTTCTTCAATGCGTTTAATGATTTCAATCGTCGTGTCAATCCCTACGTCGGCGCTTACCAGGGCATCTT
>DLGS01000328.1:1331-2746 GCA_002482815.1 Bacteroidetes bacterium UBA7688 | reverse complement strand
CCTGTTGAATAGTCTTGATATCAGGGACTTTCAGGTTCCGGGCCTCGTCAAATATTTCAGGTGCCTGTTGCTGTAATAGCCCTTCCAAAGACCGAATCTTATTTTTAGTAACCCGGATGCTGTCCTCCACTTCCAGATAACCTGGGGAGATAAGGCTCATGCCTCCGGTCAGCATCACATGGCGGAGTTTTTCAAAACTAACGAGGTTCCCTTTTGTGTATTTGTATTGAAGCGCCAGTTTTTTATCAATTCCCGGCAGCCGGAATAAATCGGCTGTTTTTAAAGATTCCCACAATTGCCGTGCTTTGGATTGTTCTGCGAGTTCAAATGCGCGTTTTTTATGTCCAACAGCGTTGGCAGGGTTCGGATACGTGAGTTCTGTTAACAGGCTGATTTCCAACAGCGAGCGGCTGTAATCCTGCACTGCGTTTTTGGCAGAAGGTTCAAAATAAGTATTGTATAATGCGTCGAATGCAGCCATCGCCTTTGAACTGGCCGTCTTTACATTTTCATAGTTGGCAGCAGTCTGCTCTTTTTGGGCCATTTGCCAGTAAATCTGTACCTCCTGTTCGAGTACCATGCATAATCTGGTGAGCGAGGGCACTTTATCAAAATTAGTATTGACCGTATATTGCAGGGCTAACTGCGCATTTTTATTGTTCGTTAAAGCGCCCTGCATGTCGCCTTCCCCTATACTTACATTAGCCAGATTAAACCATGCTTCCGCCACTTGAGGATGCATATCTCCGAACTTGCCTTTGTATCGGTTCAAGGAAATAAGGAATTGTTTTTTTGCTTCCTTCCAGTGCTTCCGGCCCGCTTCCGCAAGGCCCAGACCTGTCAGAAACTCGCCATAATCTTTATGGTTCGGATCGGCGAATGACAGTACTTGCTGACAGGTATTAAAGGCCATGTCATAGTCCTTTCTGNNGAAATGTAACAGCGACATTATATAAATCGGTTGCCGATTCTGGCTGGCCCACCACTTCCCGTTCCTTGATCTGATCGAGCTGGAATGCCGCTCTGTAAAAATATTCCGCCTTATCGTATTCCCGGAGTCCGCTGTACGCCAAACCAAGATTGTTGTAAGCAAATGGAAGGTAGGTTTCTCCACCTGGTCCCTGGAAAATATGAATTGCCTGTTCAAAAAATTCCTTCGCCTGTTCAAAAGAGCCTTTATCGGCATAAATTAATCCGATATTTACTGCATTTGCACCAATTTCAGTATGGCCGGCAGGAAGCGTGTTTTCTCTTATCCGCAATGCCTCTTTCAATCCTGTCAATGCATCATCGAACAGACCTATTTCCCGCAAAACCAACGATTTATTGTTTAAAATCTTGGCATAAGCCGGGTGCTCCCGTCCAAACACTTTTTCCCATATTGAAATAGTTTTATCATAATAAAAAGCAGCAAC
>DLGS01000328.1:0-1320 GCA_002482815.1 Bacteroidetes bacterium UBA7688 | reverse complement strand
CCTCTATTATAGTTCATCAACCCGATATTATTAAATACCATGCCCAGATACTTTGCATCCGGCAGATTATTTTCATAATAACTCACTGCCAGCGTGTAATGTATCATCGCCAGACTGTCCCTCCCTCCTAAATGATCGGACACGCCTTCGAGCACTTCCACCTGTGCCGATAATTCCGGAGAAATATGCGGCTTTACCGCTTGTAATTTTTTAATAAAATACCCGGCCATATCCGGATTTACCCGCAGGCCAGATACGCCGAGAACATAATACACCTGCACCAGGGCCGGGTCGGTGGACGATAATATTGGTGAAAGCAATTTTTCAGCCTGTTGTGCGGTGCTGTATGCCTTTGTGTACAGGAGTGAATCGGCCTGCCGTTCGGCGAGTGCGAGGAGTTGCCTGCCTTCCTCTTCGGGATTGGTTCCGAAAGCGTTCAGGAAAAAAAGGATGGTCAGTGTGGCAATGGTGAATAAAGTAGTATTTAGTTTCATCATGAAGTAATCAGGCATATGCAGTTTTGATCTGCAAAATAACGATATTTGCCATGCAAATCAATTCATTCAAAGAATAATTAATAATATGTAACTATGGAGACCCTGTTACTAATTTTAGCCTATGCCGCAATAATTATAGGCTTCCTAACAAGAAACAGGAATTGGGAATGGCCGACAAGAGGACAAGTTTTCAATTCCCAATCCAATGACAATCGTCAACATTTTGATCAGGCACCGTTTAGCAACCGGTCCACCCCAGATCAAAACCGGTCTAATGAATACCTTAGTGATACCCAGATAAAGGAGTACCTGACGCTTATCCAGCAAAATTTCCCGAAAGATCCAACGGCCAGTAATCAACCTTATTTCCCCAACGGTGATACAGGTCCTGAAAACTGGTCATCAGACCAGATGGAAAACTATTATGGTGCCTTTGTCCAAAGTATGGCGGAACACCTGCGAATTTCATCTCCCATAAAAACAATGGTTATTTCTACGATGGATCATCCAGCACGATATGCATTTTATCAAGGGATCCATCTGTTACAAATCAAAGACACTGTTCAAAATCACTCCTCGTACAGTGCATTCATTGCATTTAGTTTGACTGCCCTCTACTTTAAATACAACAATATTGATTTGAATGGTCCTAAAACTTCAGATCCTTATTTCCCTGAAATTGCAGCCGCCTATCTGGGCTTGGGCTTTCATTGTTTAAAACCGCAACCCGGTATAAACAACCAATATTCAGGTATTTACAGAGGTGCCATTAATCGGGATTCCTTATTGCGTTGCATCCTTGCCATAGCGATTATCCGGGAAC
>DLGS01000167.1:1022-4412 GCA_002482815.1 Bacteroidetes bacterium UBA7688 | reverse complement strand
GTGCCCAGATGGCATTTCCGCTGCTCAGGTCGTTCATCAATATACCGTTAATATAAACCTGTTGATTGGAGCGGTTATATCCGCGGGGACGAAAATTATACTGGCTGAAAACAAAGCTCACCGCATTCAGAAAAGGGTCACGGTTGCCGGATGAACTTAAAAGATTGCTTATGTTCTGACCGGAAGTGATGCCTTCATCTTCCAGATTGGAATGGTCGGCATCGAGTGCAATGGTTGGGAGTGTGGCTTGTTCTGATGCTGCATTTTCGTTTATGCTGTTGTTGATTGAAACAGGTATCAGACCTAAATCAATTTCCGGATTAGTTGCGGCGATGCGGAAGCTGTCACAGACTTCGTTGTTGTATAGAATGTGAATACTATAATTACCTTGCGGAATTTCATTGAGCCAAAAGCGGCCATTGCTGTCTGTGCTTTGCAATTGCTTTAATTGAATCAAAAAAAGTTGCGCGTCCTGCACGGGCAATTTTGATTCTTTATCAATTAAAATTCCTTTTATATTGCTGCTTGTACTTTGCCCTGCAGCTAATATAGGGAAAAGAATCAGGGCTAAAATTTGCTGTAAGTTTTTCATTGCTCTTGATAATTCACCTTTGTTTTTATCAAGATAACAGCTTGTATAGCTGTTTTGCAAATTTCTGCAGCAGTATTTTAGTAGATTTATTTATAATATAATTTAATACTTACAACAGTATTTTTTTTATTTGATTTATCCATTCTATGACCGGGTGTTTAGACAGATATTGTGCAATGAAAATCTGTCTTTTTTACATTTCAAAAGCTTACCTTGAAATAATATTAATCTGTTTTGGCAGAGGAAAGAACATTACTGCATAGATGACCGAACAACAAAGAGCATCAAATTCTGACACGCAACGCAGCATTCTCCATCACCTGATGTTTGGGGTTTTGTTTGTGTTGATTTTGATGAATTGGGAGGTTTATAGAGTGCCGGGTCACAAACCTTTTGTGGAATCAATGAATTTATTTGTTCCTGGTGCAATAGATTATAATGACAAACTAGCTTACAATATTCTTGATGCATACGTGAGAGAACAGGAGAATGGTCAACCCAATTTACATTTGTTTACCAAGTTTGTTGAACGGGAAATCGACAGTGTTTTAATTGAAATTGAAGCACTGAATAAAGAGACAAATAATAATGAGTTTATAGATTTGGGTGATAAAATTGCTAAAAGGATTAATTATTTAAGAGATTCATCCTTTCGTTATTTCGGCAAAGTAAAGGATTCTGCTTTTGCTGCCGGATTCTCACTTGATAGTGGAAAGCTTGATTTGTATAAAAATTTATTTTCTAATAGATTTTCAGGTGTAAGTAAAATTGATAGAGTCGATAGAATGGCTGTTTTGAATAGTCTGAAAGTTGATGTTGTTTTAACAGAAGAGTTTTTATTGTATCAAATCTGGAATAGAATTCACGATGATGGATGGAACTTCGACGGTTTTTGCGGTTGGTTCATTTCTGATAGTAGTTTTAGTTGCCAAGGGAATACTTTTAGGTCTCAAATTTTATTAGTTAAGAATTTGCCTCGAGAAAGGTGGAATTTTAAAAAGAGATTTTTTATTAAAGTCGATGACGGTATTGTTGATACCATTCCTTATGATAATAAATTTACCTGGCGTTTTCGAAGTAAAGGGTTGGGTTTGAATTTTATTGATGGTAGCATTAATGTTCAATATGATTCTGTAAATGTCACCCGCCCCTTCTCCTTCTCCTACTTCGTCTCCGCTCCCGGCATTGCTATGCATGCAGACAAAGCCAATGTTTGTTATGTAGGCGTCGATAATCCTGTTAGTATTCATATTCCCGGTTATCCGGCTGAGAAGCTAAAATTGAAAGTTGCGTATGCGAAAGTGACTAAAAAAGAGGATGGTTTATTTGAAGTGTATTTTGATAAAATACCCAAAGGCAAAGTCTATGCTTATGTGGATGCAACCAATGAAAAAGATCGCACCAGCAGGGTACATTCAATGGAATTGCGGGTGAAGGAATTGCCACCCCCGATTACTAATTTCGATGCTTATAAAGAGTCGGGAATGCAAGTCGATAGCTTTTTTAGAAAGGAAAGTCTGGAAGTTTTTGCTGCAGATTCGGCATTTACTATGGACTATGAAGTCATCAGTTTTCAAGTGGAAGGATTTACTGCCAAACATCAGTATTTTGGTCCCATCACCGTGTATGGTGAAGAATTTTCAGGCAATCATGAATTGGTATCCATCCTCAATACGATAAGTGCCGGTGACAGGCTCATCATTTCAGATATCAGGGTAAGAGCTGCTAATGGCAGGATATATGAAGCTGCTCCTGTTTCCGTCTTGCTGAAATAAACCAATGGCAAGGCAAACAAAAAACCACAACATACTTGTTGTGGTTCTTACTTTATAGATCGTCTTTCTTACTTCGTTTTGCTCGCTACTTTCTTTTTGGCTACTGGTGCTTTCACTGCTTTTTTTGCAACAGGAATAATCGTTTTTTTAACGGGTGATTTTTTCTCTGCTGCTTTTTTTACTGCTGCTGTTGGCGCTGCAGTTTTTTTAGCTGGTGCTGATTTTGCTGCCGCTACTTTTGGAGCTTCAGGCTTTTCTTCTTTACCAAGGCCTTCTGTTAGAAGTTTCGCAGCTTTTTTGATGCGGTTGTTGAATTTCTTTTCGCCCAATTGGCTTTTTAAATCTGTAAGCGCAGCTTCAAGTTTGCTATGAATTTCTTTTTTAATTTCTTTATGTGTCATAAACTATTTAATGGAATGATAACACAAAGGTAACATTGGCATTGATTCGGCAATATTAAGTTTTTCACAAATGGGAAGATTTAATATTGGCTGAAAAAAAACAGCGCCACAAGAACCATTCTTGTGGCGCTGTTCGAATCAATGTTTAAAACTATTGTTTAATCAATTTCTTAGGACTAACAATATTTTGATTCGCCTCGTTACTAATCGTTACGATGTATAATCCGTTAGCTAAATGCGCAATATCCAATTGGGTATTTTCCTCCTTCATTTCCTGGCTTAATACTGTTTGACCCATTGTGTTCAGCACCTTTACGCTAGCACCTTTTACCGCTTCTGTCAAAGTGATTTGTATGGTTGACTGACCTGGATTCGGGAATAAATTGAACTCATTTACCATTGATTTTTGTTCCGTAATAGTTGAAGGAAGCAAGTCGTCTATCTGGAAAATGGTTGTTGTACCTGATACCTCGTGCGAAGCAACCAACAAGTTTTTACCCGTGTGACTCTGTTTTGCAGGTACAAAAACTAAACCTTCCACACCAGCATCTTTACTGGTTCCGTCGCTTTTGTAAGGATTGATAAATGTTTCAAATACCGGTGCAGTCGGGGTAGTTACATC
>DLGS01000167.1:0-974 GCA_002482815.1 Bacteroidetes bacterium UBA7688 | reverse complement strand
TAAAGTTACATCATACACCATAATTCCTCCTTGTCTTTCAAGGCCTATAAACGCATAGTACTTGCTGCCAATTTTACCAACAGTTGCAGCTTCCGGCTCAGGACCTTTGTCATCACTTCGGTCATCTTTCAGTGATGCTTTTCCTTCGTTGCAATTGAAGAAAGTTGGATGGTTGGTTTCAAAGTATTTTTCAAAATCATTTTTACTGTCCCAAACTAAAGTGCCTGTCTGATCCCAAATGGTAAAGGAACGCGCACCAAAAGAATACAATTCATCTACATCACCATCACCATCGGTATCACCGATCACGTCTTTAGTAATTACTTTTAAACGGCCAATTACGGAATCTTGCTTTAATGCAGCTCCGGTTGGGAAGGCAGTAGCATCAAGGCTCAGGCTTTTTACGCGTGCTTCATTAAGGTAGGCACTGCCATAATCTCTGCCATCACCTTCGTTAGCTGTAACAAAATAAGTATTGCCACCCACTGTGTAAGCAGCTATCGCATCAGGCATATAAACACCTTGTACCGGGTAGTTTTTAATGTTGATTTTGCTGTCTTTATCAGAGGCGTCTATACCATTTCCTGCAAGGTTGTAATCTTTAAAACCAAGACCTTTGTATCCCTTAATGGTATCGGCGGTAAGGTCCACCATCACAAAAAGATTGGCTTCCTGACAGCCTACAACTGCTAAAGTTGAAGTCTCATTTATGGCGATATACTCCGGCTCCAAATCGTTTGATATGGAAGTGGCCGGCTTGCGCAATGTGCCCGGAATGCTTGTTGGCGCTGCATCGAAGCTGAGAATTTTTACATTGGCTTGCGTCAAAGTCGTAATGCCGCCGCTGATGTCGATAATATTAATGGTGCCTTTTGGGTCAACCGTATAAGTACTGTTTGGTTCACCTTCACCTGCAACCAATACTTTTTTACCGTCAGGTGTCATGGTAATCATATCAGGTAATGCACCTACAG
>DLGS01000157.1:5779-5957 GCA_002482815.1 Bacteroidetes bacterium UBA7688 | reverse complement strand
TTTGGTAAGATCTGATGAAATGATCGTCATCTTGGCAACGTCCATTGCAATATCACTTCCTTTGCCCATTGCTATACTAACATCGGCAGTTGCAAGAGCGGTACTGTCATTGATTCCATCGCCCACCATTGCAACGGTTTTTCCCTGTCGTTGCAGTTCTTTTATAAAATCGGCTTTA
>DLGS01000157.1:0-5680 GCA_002482815.1 Bacteroidetes bacterium UBA7688 | reverse complement strand
GGCTTCATTATCTCCGGTAAGCATATAAAGGTCAATGTCCATAGCCTGCATTTCCTGAATAGCCTGTACCGATTTTTCTTTTATCTTGTCGGAAATCGCAATTACAGCAAGAGCCTGTCTGCTGTTTGAAAACCAAATAACAGTTTTGGATTGGTTGCCCCATTCTTCAGCCTGGATTTGTAATTGGTCATCAATGATGATGTTGTTTTCTGCCAATAACTTTTTATTGCCCACATAATAGGTGTCATTTTCATGGCCGGCTTTCGCACCTTTACCGGTTATACTTTCAAAACCGGACAATATGGGTGCAGGTATGCCGTCAAAATGTTTCACTACGGCTTCTGCCAATGGGTGCTCCGATTGTTTTTCAATGCTCATTAAAACATTGCTGGCTGTATCATCATTGTTCAGCCATTTGAAACCCGTAACCTCTGGCCGTCCCTCAGTAATGGTTCCGGTTTTGTCTAAAACAATAGCGTCAACTTTCTTTGCCAGTTCAAGGCTTTCTGCATCTTTAATCAGGATGCCATTCTCAGCACCTTTACCAACACCCACCATAATAGCAGTCGGGGTTGCTAAACCCAAGGCGCAGGGACAGGCGATAACCAATACCGTAACGGCTGCGAGCAATCCATGTACCACTCCGTTATCGCCACCCAAAACAAACCACAACATAAATGTCAGGATGGCAATTCCTATCACAACAGGAACAAATATGCCAGCAATCTTATCTACCAATTTCTGTACAGGTGCTTTGCTTCCCTGCGCATCCTGTACGGTTTTGATAATTTGGGCAAGCATCGTTTCTTTTCCTACTTTAACGGCCTTAAATTGAAAGCTCCCTTTTTGGTTAACCGTTCCTGCAAATACCTTTTCATTTTCTTTTTTTAGTACAGCTACAGGCTCGCCACTCAGCATACTCTCATCAACATAAGAACTGCCTGAGGTTACCATACCATCCACTGCAATTTTTTCGCCCGGTTTTACAAGAATAACATCACCTGTATTTACCTCTTCAATAGCAGTCTGTTTTTGAGTTCCGTCCGGTAGTATCACAATGACACTTTTGGGCTGTAGGCCCATCAGCTTTTTAATTGCTGAAGAGGTATTCCCTTTGGCTTTTTCTTCCAGTAATTTTCCCAGCAGAATGAATGCAATAATAACAGACGCCGCTTCAAAATAAACATGGGCGTGTAATCCGCGTTGATGCCAAAATTCAGGCAGCATCATATTGAATACACTGAACAGATATGCAATGCCTGTACTGAGTGCCACCAGTGTATCCATATTGGCTGAACGGTGTTTAGCCTGTTTCCATGCATTGATGAAAAAATCTTTGCCTAACCATAAGACAACAGGTGTAGAAAACAGCCACATTATAGGGTCTGCGTAGGGCATATTCATAAAGAACATCCCAATAACAACCACAGGAAAAGACAGGATAGTTGCCCAAATGGTTTTGGTTTTTAGATTCTGGAATTTTTGAGCATGGATTACTTCTAAAGTTTCCTGCTGTTTGGTTTCATCCTCAATCAATAAATCGTAACCGATAGATTGTACCGCTTTTTGCAGCGTGGCCGCATCGGTCATATTGGGCAGGTATTCAACGGTAAGATTACCCGTTGCAAAATTTACAGCAGCGCTTACCACTCCTGGCTCGTATGTAACAATGCTCTCGGCACTGCCCGCGCAAGAGGCGCAGGTCATCCCTAATACTGGAAATGTATTTTTTACGGTCGAAACGCCATACCCCAAGTCCTTGATTGCTTTAATCGCTTCCGCTACCGCTTGTGTGTTGTCAACCGTGATAACAGCCCTGCGGTTGTTCAGCTCTACCTGGTGTGTTTCTATGCTTTTCAATCTTGCCAGTCCCTTTTCAACGATGAGTGCACAATGTTCGCTTTCTACATCTTCCAAGGGAAGATAAATGACTTGCTTCTTTTTATCTGTTGCCATTTTTTTTTGCTTTAATTAACAATACAAAATTGGGATAATATGGGTGGGAAGCGTTGTGGAATTATGAAATGGATTTGTAAGATTTACTTAGACCTTATCCGATGGTTTTCTTTTATCATCCCGTATTTGCTTGAAATAGCTCGGAGTAAGCCCGGTTACCTTTTTGAACTGATTGCTTAACACTGGAGTAATTAAGGCGAAATGCAATTTCACTCAAGGACAATTCGTCGTAAACCAATAGTTCTTTCATCTTTTCTATTTTTTGGGCGATGAAGTACTCTTCAATAGTGCTGCCTTGCGCTTCGGAAAACAGGTTGGACAAATAATTGTAATCATGTTGAAGTTTGTCGCTTAATACATCGGAAGATTGGTTTTTACACCATTGTATTGATGATGTATCAAATCAATAATTATATTTTTTATTCTTTCTACAGTTCTGTTTCTCTTATCGTCAATGATTTCAAATCCTAATGCAAGGAGCGCTTTTTCCAATTTAAATAATTCTTGAGTCGTAGGTTCGCTGCTAAGTGTAACCTCTCCCAGCTTTATGCTCTTTAGGTTTAAGCCCAACTTTTTCAATTCATTCTGTACCAACATAATACAGCGGTTACAAACCATATTTTTTATAATAAGCACCATCACTTTGCTTCACATCTAAAGAAAACATTAATTTGAAACTCTAAAATCAATTTATAACCGTTTATTCTTCAAATTTCCAATTGGTAAGTAATAAAGCAAACCGACACCTATCAAAAATAATATTAATGAAGCTATAAATGCAGGAATAAGGATTTCTTTATTATTATCCAAAGCATTGTTCAAGGCGGCATATAATAACCAAATTTGAATAGTCACATTTAGTATTAATATAAAAATAATGGTAGAAAGTATCGCATTTAATTTATTCGGATTGGCTTGATTCTGACTAGTTCTAAAAGTACTCATGGTTTTTTATTTTAGGGATTTATCCTAGTTTCTCTTCCAGATTTTCTGATGCTTTTACATAGATGCCATCCTCTTTAAAAAGCACTTCTAATTTAGGCAAAGCTCTGGGCGGGGGCCCCGCGATAACATCTCCGGTTTGAGCGTCAAAAGATCCTTCGTGACATGGACAATGAATAATGCCGGTGCCAGGCTTATAAAAAACAGAGCAGGAAAGATGGGTGCATTTTTGTTCATACGCTTTGAATTCTCCCGTCTCCAGATGAATCAATATATAAGGGATTGTACTTCCTTCGATAACAAAAGCACGTGTACCACCTACAGGCACCTCCTCTTTTTTACATACAAAGTGCTCTCCATCCAGCTCATCTTTTGGAAATAGGTGCGCTTTGGCTGCCACCAGACCACTTCCAACCATTAATCCGCCTGATACTAGTGTGAGGAATTTCGCAAAATCACGACGACTGACATTGGTTGCCTGTTGTTTTTCGATTGGAAAATCTTTTTTCCAATTTTTATTTAAATTATCTTCTTTAGACATGAATTCTAATAAATTATTAATTGATTACTGCCTTTTGGCATCATAATATTAACTTTTGTATTCACTACCTCTTCTCCGAAAAGGAAAGTATTTACTGGTGAACTATTTGGACGCATCTCTTGTATTTCCTCTCTGGTGCCGTAAAACAAAGCCCCACTTGGACAAACCGTAGCACACATAGGTTTTTTGCCCACGCTAGTTCTGTCATAGCACATCGTACATTTCATCATCAAATCGTAGGATTCTTCTTTTTTAGGCACGCCAAATGGACAGGCACTCACACAATTCGAACAACCAATACATCTTTCCGTATTGGCAGTATGAACAATTCCGAATTCGTCTTTTGAAATTGCATCAGCAGGACACACATTTGCACAAACAGGATCGTCACAATGCATACACACCTGTACAGTAGTTTGCACAGTTGATGCCCTATCGACATAATTTACGTGAATTAAAGATTCCTGACCATTGGTTTCGCATTCAGCACAAGCCATTTCACAGGCTTTACAGCCAATGCAACGTTGCATATCTACAAAAAACTCTTCATTTTTATTAAAATTGGTATAATTCATTTTTTGTTTTTTAGATGTTAAACACTAGCATAAGCCATAGATTCGCTAGAAGGTGGTGCTATTTCACGCAATGGTTCCAGATGACAAGCACAAACTTTAAATTCCGGAATTTTAGAAATAGGATCTAATGTTCCGGGAGTTAATTGGTTTGCTGATTTTTTTCCAGACCAGTGGTACGGTATAAAAACCGTATCTTCGCGAATCGTTTCTACAATATTTGCAGGAAAAATTCCTTCACCACGACGGGTTGTAACTTTTATCAATTCCCTCTGTTTGATTCCGTATTGGTACGCTAAATTTGGATGAATTTCCAATAAGGGTTCTGGATACTGATCAACCAATTTTCCAATTCTTCGTGTTTGTGTACCACTCAAATATTGAGAAACCACACGTCCCGTCGTCAAAATTATTGGATAATCGGCATCAGGCACCTCACCTGGAAGTTTGTAAGGCGCTGGATTAAAATGCGCTCTTTCGTCAGCTGTTCTAAATTTTTTATCTTCCCATAAACGCGGTGTTCCCGGATGTCCTATTTCTGGACAAGGCCAAAAAACACCCATTTCGTCTTCAATTCTCTGGTAGGTAATTCCGTAATAATCAGCAGTTCCTCCTTTTGAAGCTACCCGCAATTCGTTAAAAACGGCTTCGCTGCTATCATACGTAAATTTATCCTCCTCTCCTAAACGTTTGGCTAATTCCAAAACAATGGAAGTATCAGTTCTTGCATCTCCCGGAGGAGTAACTGCCTGACGGATTCGGATAACACGCCCTTCGGCTGAAGTGGTGGTCCCTTCTTCTTCCTCCTGTAATGATCCTGCCAAAACAATATCGGCATGACGAGCTGTTTCGTTTAAGAAAAAGTCAATACAAACATAAAATTCTAACTTTTCTAAAGCCTCCCGAACATAATTACTATTGGGCAGGGAAACCAACGGATTGAAACAAATAGACAATAATCCTTTGATTTCCCCACGATGAATGGCTTCAATTATTTCATAAGCCGACAACCCTTTTCCGGGCATATCTTTCTCATTAATACCCCAAACTTCTGAAATATATTTGCGATGTTCCGGATTTTCAATGTCTCTATTCCCTGGTAATTGATCGCATTTATGACCGTGCTCTCTACCTCCCTGTCCATTTCCCTGTCCAGTAATAGTAGCATAACCACAATACGGGCGTCCAATTCTCCCTGTTGCTAAAACTAAATTAATACAACCCAAAACATTATCTACTCCTTTAGAATGATGTTCGATTCCGCGAGCATGAAGTAAAAAACTCGTTTTGGCTTTGCCCCACAATTCGGCAGCTTGTTGAATTTTTTCTTTTTTAATACCTGTAACTTCCTCTGCCCATTCCAAGGTATAGTCTTTTACAGAATCTATCGTTTCCTGAAAACCAGACGTATGATTGTCAATAAAATCGTGATCCAGCATGTCGTGATCCACCAAATATTTTAACATAGCACCATACAAAGCTGAATCTGTCCCAGGACGAACATCCAAATGAAGATCCGCTGTTCTGGCCAACGGAATCATTCTCGGGTCAATCACTATCAGTTTTGCTCCACGGTCTCTGGCTTTCCAAATCCAATGGGTTAAAGTTGGAAAAGTTTCACTTACATTGGCTCCGGCCACAATAATTACTTCAGCATATTCTAAATCAG
>DLGS01000236.1 GCA_002482815.1 Bacteroidetes bacterium UBA7688 | reverse complement strand
ACTGCAGGTAATGTCCATGGACTCAGTGGTGGTCTTATTCATGAGCTGAAAAATTTAAATTTCGAACATCAGATACCCAATGGCAATAAAGACGGATAACAGCACGGAGGCGGTAATCCATAATACTAAAAAGTCTTTATTGAACATTGGGGTAACTTTGCGTTTGTTAATCTTACAATATTCTGCCAAATAGCGAGACAAGCTTTTACATCATTTGGCGAATGTGTTTCATGGTATGCATATCAGAACATTGCTATGCATTAGAGTTGCAAAAAAAATTATTTGGGTTGAAGACAGATGTTTTACTTTTGGCAACGATTCTAAAATTTCTAATTAATACCTGATGTTTTCCTCAAAAAAGAGTTGTCAGAGCTGCGGACTGCCATGGGATAAAGACCCCAAAGGCGGAGGAAGCAATGCAGACGGTAGCCAAAGCGAAACGTATTGCAGTTATTGTTACCGCGACGGTGTTTTTGTTCAACCGGACTGGACAGCTGCCGATATGCAGGAGTATGTGGTGAAGGTATTGGCCAAAAAGGGTGTTCCGGAATTTCTGGGCAAAATGATGGCAAAAGAAATTCCTAAACTCAGCCGCTGGACAAAACAAGATTCTTAAACAAAACAGACTTCCCTCCGAACGTATAAAATGAGTAATCCGGCCCATAAATCATTAATTAACCGAATCGACGGCGTCACCTTCTGGCTATACCTTGCGCTTGTTGTGATTGGCATTGTTGCCGTTTTTTCGGTGGAATACCGCAGTACAGACCCGAGTATTTTTATGATGTCTAAAAGTCATATGAAACAAAGTATGTGGCTGGGCATTTCCTTGTTCGTGGGCATGATTATTATTTTTACAGAAAGTAAGTTCTTCTCTTCCGTTGCTTTTCTTTCCTATGCCATTTGTCTGTTGCTGATGATCATCACCATTTTTGCCGGGGTGAATATGAAAGGATCCCATTCCTGGCTTTCGCTGGGCGGTATCAGGTTTCAACCGGGCGAGATTGGTAAGATTTTTACTTCACTGGCATTGGCACGCTACCTGTCGCTGACAGAAACCAATTTTAAGCAAACAAAAGACCGGCTGATAGGAATAGCCATAGCCTTGGTGCCTGCTTTGATTATCATTCTGCAAAACGAAACAGGATTGGCGCTGGTGTATTTTTCTTTCATTCTGGTGATGTATCGCGAAGGTCTTCCCAACTCCATATTGATTTCAATTTTTGCTTTGGGCTTCCTGACAGTCTCCACCTTATTGCTTAGTCATATGGCGATGTTTATCCTCATCACCACTATCACGATTTTGATTGCATTGCTGATGCGCACTACGCTTAAAAGAGAAGGTGCATCCAGGATTGTATTGATTGGTTCTTTTCTTTTTGCGCTGCTCTTTTCGCAGATAATCATTCCGCTCGCCTTCAAAAAAGCATTGAAGAATTATCAGATTGAAAGGATTTATACGATGCTGGGGCAGGATGTGCCGCAGGAATACTATAAAGCCAGCGAAACAACAGAAAATAAAAAGAAAGACCCAGGATACAATGTTCGCCAGTCGATGATTGCAATCGGCTCAGGTGGTTTGTTTGGCAAAGGGTATCTGAATGGTACTTCTACAAAGAACAGTTTTGTGCCGGAGCAGAATACCGATTTTATCTTTTGTTCGATAGGAGAGCAGTTTGGTTTTATGGGCAGTTTTGTCGTCATTCTTTTATATGTGCTGCTGATGTTGCGTATCTTGTTTGTTGCCGAGCGGCAGAAATCAGATTTCAGCAGAATATATGGCTACTGTGTTGCTTCTGTTTTGTTTTTTCACTTTGCCATTAATTTGTCGATGACCATCGGGCTGGCACCGGTCATCGGTATTACGCTGCCTTTTATCAGTTATGGGGGCACCTCACTATTATCCTTCAGTATTCTGATGTTTATCCTGTTGCGGCTGGACACAGAGCGGCAAATGATGATTCATTAAAATTACCCCGCAGCGTCACCCCGCTTTTTAGTAAAAGTTCCGATACTTTTGAATACAATTTTTATACCCATATGAGAAAAATATTCCTGTTGCTCGGTTTGTGCAGCATTTCATTGGCCGGCATTGCCCAAAGTGCCAAAAAGCAAATTACACTGGAGGATATCTGGAAAAACGGAACCTTCAGAATGAAATCTGTACCGGGCTTTAACGCCAGAAAAGATGGAAAAATTTATACTCAGCTTGATAATGTTGATGGTAAACAATTGTTGAGAACCTATAATCTTCAAACCGGAGAAATAACAGGTACTCTTTTTGACAACAGTCTTGAAAAGTCTTTTTATAGCGGCAAAAAAATAACGGTTGACGACTATAAGTTCAGCGAAGATGAGCAGAAAATTTTGTTGCTCAGCGAAAGCCAGAATATTTATCGTCGTTCTGTTTTGTATAGAACTTATGTACTCGATTTGAAGCTGGGTAAGATTATGTTACTGAATGAGGATAAAGTATTGCATCCGTCTTTCAGTCCCGATGGTACGAAAGTCGCTTATGTAAAAGACAACAATCTTTACTTCCAGGATATTGCATCCGGCGAAGTGAATCAGGTTACCATAGACGGCCAACGGAATAAAATTATTAATGGCAATTGCGATTGGGTTTATGAAGAAGAGTTTGAATTTACACAGGCATATCAATGGTCGCCCAAAGGGAATTATATCGCCTTCTATCGTTTTGATGAATCGGCAGTTGCACAGTATACGATGACGGTTTATGACAGCCTGTACCCGACACCTTATCAATACAAATACCCGAAGGCAGGAGAAAAGAATTCTGTGGTGGGGATTAGAATTTTCTCCCTCAAAAGCAACGGCACAATTGATGCCAATATTGGTGCAGAGAAAGATCAATACATTCCCCGCATTAAATGGACTGAATCCGACAATTCGTTGTGCATTTACCGGATGAACAGGCATCAGAACAAGCTGGAGTTATTGCTGGCCGATGCAGCCAGCGGTCAAACCAAAGTGATCTATGATGAAAGCAATAAATATTATGTAGAGGTAAGTGACAATCTTGAATTTTTGCCTGATAATTCATCCTTTATCTTCAGCAGCGAGCAGGACAAACGTGTTCATTTGTATCGCTGGAACTGGAAGCAGGAAAAAATGATTCAACTGACAGAAGGTAATTTTGACATTGAAAGCATAGCCGGCATCGATAAATTGAATAAGCTCGTTTACTACACCGCTGCAAAAAATCAGGGCCTCCAGCGCAAGTTGTATGTGACGGACTGGAATGGTGAAAAAACAAGATGCCTGACGCCCGAAGATGGTACACATAGCATCACGCCATGTACCGGTTATCACTATTTTTTAGACAAATTCAGCACACTCAATACAGTTCCAGTTTTTTATCTCCGCGATGCAAAAGGAAATATTGTACGGACATTGGAAGACAACAAAGTATTGGCTGCCAAAATGAAAGAGTATAATCTGGGAGAAATCAAAATGACACATATTGAGGGTGTTTCTGAAGACCTGAACGCATGGATGATAACACCGCCGGACTTTGACAGTACAAAAAAGTACCCGGTTTTGATGTATCAATACAGTGGTCCGGGCTCACAAATGGTAGCAGATAAATTTCCGGTTGGCGATTATTTCTGGCACCAGATGATGGCGGCTAAAGGCTATATTGTGTTTTGTGCAGACGGTACCGGTACCGGTTTCCGTGGCGAAGCATTTAAAAAGAAAACCTATCTGCAACTCGGAAAACTGGAAAGCGATGATCAGATAGCTGTAGCGAAAAATCTGAAGAAATTGCCTTACGTGGATAAAAACAGGATTGGTATCTGGGGCTGGAGTTTTGGTGGATTTATGAGCAGCACATGTATGCTGAAGGGTGGGGATGTTTTTAAAGCCGGAATTGCGGTGGCCCCGGTGACCAACTGGCGCTATTATGATAATATTTACACGGAGCGTTATATGCGCACACCTGCGGAAAATGTGAAAGGATATGATGAAAATGCTCCCGAAAAAATGGCTGAAGGTTTGAAAGGTAAATTCCTGCTGGTGCATGGCACGGGCGATGACAATGTTCATTTTCAGAACTCGGTCATGCTGGCGGAACAGCTGATTCAAAAAAACAAACCATTCGAAGATGCCTATTATCCTAATAAAGCTCATGGCATCAGTGGCGGTAATACAAGACTGCACCTTTATACAAGAATGACAGACTTTTTATTGAAAAACCTCTAAAAAGAGATAGCTGGCTTTTTCTGATTTGAGCTGCTGAAAATATTTTAAAAATATTTTCAGCAGCTTTTTTTTATAAATATGTATTACTGAAACATTTACGAATACAATGTTAGAAAACCCCTATTTTTTATCGATTTAAGTTTTTTTTAAGACATTTAAATTTTTTACCTTGCTTTCAAATTGTTATTACAAGTTGGACTAGGTTTTTGTACTTAAAAGGTGAGGGAATGACAATTTTTTATTGTCTAAGTATTTTGATTTATTAAGATTTGTTGAGTTAGAAAAATATTCCTGTATTGTATCTCTAATAATAAGGCAGTAGTAATATAATATAAAATTATATTTAATAATAAAATTACCCCCCACTATCAAATAGTTAATTCATCCGACAATGAAAAAAACATTACTTCTATTTTTATTCAGCCTGCTCTTTCTCAATTTCAATGCACAGTCACAGTTGCGCTCGTCCTGTGGTTTTGATATTGTACACAAACAAAGACTGCTGGCCGACAAGGCCTATGATTCCTCGGTATCTCGGATGAACGCCAGGTGGAAAGCTTATTCAGCTCTTGCATCTTCTGCAATGCTCACCTACACCGCCAGTGGTTATGTTTACGAAATTCCAATTGTGGTTCATGTCCTCCATACCGGTGGAGCCGTAGGAACCGTTTACAATCCTGACAGTACTACCCTGGCAGGAATGGTGGACTATCTGAATAAGTCTTATGCGGCTACTTCTCCGTTTCCGGATACAACAACAGGTTCCAGTGGGGGAGGAACCAGGATTCCGCTCAAATTCGTATTGGCTAAAAGAACACCTACAGGTGGTTCGACAAACGGTATCATCCGTATTAATGCCTCGACCACTCTTGGAAGTACATACACAACTTATGGTATCAATGCCGCGACATCAAGTGGTGTTACAGTTGGGGCAGTAACAGGCCTG
>DLGS01000224.1 GCA_002482815.1 Bacteroidetes bacterium UBA7688 | reverse complement strand
GATCACCCGATGGGTGGTGGTGAAGGTCGCTCTTCAGGTGGACATCCACGTAGCCGTAACGGTAAATATGCTAAAGGTGAAAAAACCCGCAAGCAAAAAGGTTCGGATAAATTGATTATCCAACGCAAAAACGGTAAAAAACTCTAGTTAATTCTAGGCTGATATAAGATAGTATAACAGTGATATGTTAAAATGGCAATATTGCAAATCAACAATCATTATTAAAATAAAAACAAAAAATGGCTCGTTCAATTAGTAAAGGACCTTACGTAGATGCAAAATTAGAAAGCAAAGTGCTGGCTATTGCAGAAGGTAAAGCAAAAAAAGGTGTGGTAAAAACGTGGAGCCGTCGCTCTACAATCACTCCGGACTTTGTAGGTCAGACATTCGCTGTACACAATGGCAATAAATTTATCCCGGTGTATGTTACCGAATATATGGTAGGACACAAATTGGGAGAATTTGCACCAACACGTAATTTCAAAGGCCATAGTGGTAGCAAATAAGAATTAATTTTTTTCAACAAAATAACGGTATCTTCTTCTGGAGTGCCAATTTATAAAGAACAATTTCTATAAAAATGGAAGCTGTAGCTCGCTTAAGTAATCAACCTACATCGCCACGCAAAATGCGTCTATTGGCCGATTTGATCCGTGGTATGGATGTGGAAAAAGCGTTGAACACACTGAAATTCAGTACCAAACACCCATCTGTGCCTTTGGAGAAACTCCTATTGAGCGCTATTGCAAACTGGAGACTGAAAAATGAAGGTGCAGACGTGATCGAGGCAAATTTGTATGTGAAGACAATCTTCGTGGATTGCGGTCGTGTATTGAAACGTATGAACCCAGCCCCTCAGGGCCGTGCATATCGTTTACGTAAACGTAGCAACCACGTTACTATCGTAGTAGATGGTCGTGCAAAAACAAATCAAAACTAATTAATTCAACATTCATTAATATAAAGTAGAATGGGTCAAAAAGCAAATCCTATTGGTAACAGGTTAGGTATCATCCGTGGATGGGATTCAATGTGGTATGGCGAGAAAAAAGATTTTGGTCAGAAACTTGTTGAAGATCATAAAATCCGTACTTACCTCGCTGCACGTATCAACAAAGGCGGTATCAGCCGTATTGTTATCGAGCGCACATTGGCAAAACTAATCATTACGATTCATACCTCTAAGCCTGGTATCATTATTGGTAAAGGTGGTACAGAAGTTGATCGTATCAAAGAAGAGCTTAAAAAACTTACGCATAAAGAAGACGTTCAGATCAACATTATGGAGATCCGCCGTCCAGAGTTAGACGCAATGATCGTTGGAGAAACAATCGCTCGTCAGCTTGAAGGCCGTGTAAGCTTCAAACGCGCTATCAAAATGGCCATTACAACGGCTATGAGAATGGGTGCTGAAGGTATCAAAGTAAAAGTTGGTGGTCGTTTGGGTGGTGCTGAGATTGCACGTTCTGAAGAGTTTAAACAAGGTCGTACGCCATTGCATACTTTCCGTATGGACATCGATTACGCTTCAATATTCGCTTTGACTGTTTACGGTAAAATTGGTATCAAAGTTTGGATTTGTAAAGGTGAAGTTTTGGGTAAAAGAGATTTGAACCCGAATATCGTAGCCGGAGCAGATGCAAAAGGTAGCAGCGGACCAAGAGCAGCAGCATTCCAGGGTGACGACCGCAGAGGTGGTGGCCGTGGTGGCGACAGAAAACCAGCCGGCGACCGTCGTGGTGGTGGCAACAGAGGTGGTGGCGCAGCGCGCAGCTAATTAAGTTGTAAGGACAGAAATAATTTTAAGATTACACTTTTAATAAAATATTGTAACCATGTTACAGCCAAAAAAAGCAAAACACAGGAAAGCCCATAAAGGCCGAATCAGAGGCAACGCTCAACGTGGAGCAACAATTGCATTTGGTTCATTTGGTCTCAAAGCTTTGGAACCTAAATGGATTACTAACCGCCAGATCGAAGCTGCGCGCCAGACAATGACTCGTCACATGAAACGTGAAGGTAATGTATGGATCCGTATCTTCCCTGATAAACCAATTACCAACAAACCTGCGGAAGTAAGGATGGGTAAAGGTAAAGGTAGCCTTGAATATTGGGCAGCCGTAGTAAAACCAGGTCGTATCTTATTTGAAATCGAAGGCGTTTCGCAAAAAGTAGCACAGGAAGCTATGGCACTTGCAGCACAGAAATTGCCAATCGCTACCAAATTTGTTACCCGTAGAGATTATGCAGCTGAAGCTTAATTGCTGAGGTTTACAGAAATAACAAACACATTTTTTAATAAAAGTTGCCGGATGCACTTTTTGTTTGCAAAGACTTCATCCTAAAACACAATACGCAATAACATGGCAAAGAAAGCAAAACAAGAAGATTATCGCTCGCTCGATAGTCAAGGCTTGGCTGACAAGGTAGCTGAAACTAAATTGCAGTTGAAAAGACTAACATTTAGTCATGCTGTGAATCCGATAGAAAACCCGCTTACTATCCGTTCACTTCGCCGCGAAATAGCTCGTATCCAAACTGAGCAAACAAAAAGAAAAGCAGGTACTCAAAATTAATTTTTAAGAGATGTCAACTACGATAGTAAGAAAAAGTAGAAAATCGCGTATCGGTATCGTTCGCAGCGACAAGATGGCTAAAAGCATCACTGTATCTGTTGAGCGTAAAGTAAAACACCCGATATACGGTAAGTTCGTTAAAAAAACGACTAAATTCATGGCGCACGACGAAAACAACACTGCAGGTGTTGGTGATGTAGTCCGCATTATGGAAACACGCCCACTCAGCAAAAACAAATGCTGGCGTTTAGTGGAAATTATTGAAAAAGCTAAGTAATCTAAGTAATCTTATTTAAAGATGATACAACAAGAATCTAGGCTCAGCGTAGCCGACAACAGTGGTGCCAAAGAAGTATTGTGCATCCGCGTGTTGGGAAATTCAGGTCAGGATTATGCAGGTATCGGCGATAAAATCGTTGTTTCTGTAAAAGACTCTATACCTGGAGGAAATATGAAGAAAGGTACTGTTTCAAAAGCAGTTATCGTACGTACCAAAAACAGATTACGTCGTAAAGATGGTTCATACATCAATTTCGATGACAATGCTGTGGTATTGTTGAATAACTCTGATGATCCTCGTGGTACCCGTATCTTCGGCCCAGTGGCCCGCGAATTGCGTGACAAGGGATATATGAAAATTGTTTCCCTCGCACCAGAGGTATTGTAAAATTTATGTAGTACCTTCGCATCCCGTTAGGAAAAACGGAGGGACAACACCTTAATAATATAAGCAGTGAAAAAGAGATTTCAACCTAAATTTAATATCAAGAAAGGCGATAGCATTGTAGTAATCGCCGGTGATGATAAAGACCGTACTACACCACGTGTGATCCAGGCGGTATATCCTCAAAAAGGCCTTGTGCTTGTAGAGGGTGTGAATATTATCACTAAACACTTGAAACCAAACGCTCAAAATCCTCAGGGCGGTATTGTAAAAATCGAAGCACCAATCAACATCTCTAACGTGATGCTATGGGATGCTAAAACAAAACAACCATCACGTATCAAACGTGAAAGAAAAGAAGGTTCTTTTGTTCGTATATCTAAAAAAACAGGGGAGGTAATTAAATAATGGCAACGACAACATATACCCCAAGACTACAGTCTAAATATAAAGACGAAGTTATACCGGCTTTGATGAAAAAGTTTGGCTATAAATCAGTAATGGAATGCCCTCGATTACTGAAGATCTGTCTTAACCAAGGCGTTAAGGGATCTACTTCTGACAAGAAATTAATTGATGATGCCATCAACGAGATGACCAACATTTCCGGTCAGAAAGCAGTTGCAACGTTGTCAACCAAAGATATTTCAAACTTCAAATTGCGTAAAGCAATGCCTATTGGTTGCCGTGTAACTTTGCGCAGCACTAATATGTACGATTTCATGGATCGTTTTGTTGCTATCTCTTTACCACGTGTACGTGACTTTAAAGGTATCAACGAGAAATCATTTGACGGACGCGGTAACTACACTATCGGTGTTACTGAACAAATCATCTTCCCTGAGATCAATATTGATAAGGTTAACCGTATCAGTGGTATGGATATCACTTTCGTGACTTCTGCACGCACTAACGAAGAAGCATACGAGTTGCTTAAAGAACTTGGTATGCCTTTCAAAAACATTAAAAAAGACAATAACTAATTTTATGGCAAGAGAATCGGTAAAAGCGCGCCAGGTAAAACGCGAGAAAATGGTTGCTCAGTACGCTGAAAGACGTGCTGCACTTAAAGCTGCCGGTGATTATGCAGCTTTGGATTTACTTCCGAAAAATGCTTCACCAGTAAGACTTAAAAACCGTTGCCAATTGACAGGTCGTCCAAAAGGTTACATCCGCTACTTCGGTATGTGTCGTAACATTTTCCGCGATATGGCTTTGGATGGCAAAATACCAGGCGTGAAAAAAGCAAGCTGGTAAGCACATACAAATTTTTAGTTTCGAGGTCAGTGAGTAAACTACTACTGAAACCGGTAACAATCATTTCATAAACAATCATAAAACAAACATGGTTACAGATCCAATTGCAGATTTTTTAACGCGTATTCGTAACGCTCAGATGGCACAACATCGTATTGTTGAAATTCCAGCTTCTAACGTGAAAAAACGCATTACCGAAATTCTTTACGATAAAGGTTACATCTTGAAATACAAATTTGAAGATGACAACAAACAAGGAGTAATTAAAATAGCTTTGAAATATGATGCAGCAACTAAAGAACCTGCAATCAGAACATTAGAGCGCGTAAGCCGTCCGGGTTTGCGTCAATACGCTAAGCCAGCTGAAATACGCCGTGTACAAAACGGTCTTGGTGTTGCTATCGTTTCTACATCTAAAGGTGTAATGACTGATAAAGAAGCACGCGTTCAGAATGTAGGTGGTGAAGTTTTGTGCAACATTTTCTAGTAGTATATTCTAGTATATAAAAGCCCTGATACATTAAGCCGCACAACCTATACAGGCTGACCGGTCAGGCAAAGAGTAAAACATTTTAATCACAAGTTTTTTAAACAAACAATTATGTCACGTATAGGCAAAAAATTGATCCCCGTTACCAGTGGTGTTACTATCACAGTATCTCCTGCTAATGAGGTTGTAGTAAAAGGTCCGAAAGGCGAATTGAAATTAGCTGTAGACAGAGATATCGTTATCGAGCAAAAAGAAGGTAACATCGAAGTTTCCCGTCCAACAGACCAAATCCGTCACCGCGCAATGCACGGTTTGTATCGCTCTCTTATCTCTAATATGGTATTAGGTGTTACAGAAGGATACAAAAGAACACTTGAATTAGTGGGTGTGGGTTATCGTGCAACTGTTACCGGTCAGGAAATTGACTTGGCTTTAGGTTATTCACATAACATCGTACTTCAATTACCAAAAGAAATCAAAGCAACTGCAACTGCAGAAAAAGGTAAAAACCCAACTATCACATTGGAGTCTATCGACAAACAATTGATTGGTCAGGTGGCTGCAAAATTACGTAGCTTGCGTAAACCAGAACCATACAAAGGTAAAGGTGTGCGTTACCAAGATGAAATCGTTCGTCGTAAAGCTGGTAAATCTGCTGGTAAATAA
>DLGS01000169.1:3006-13833 GCA_002482815.1 Bacteroidetes bacterium UBA7688 | reverse complement strand
GTCAATTACATAAACGCCTTGGGTTCTGTTTTGAAATTCTTTAGCAATTTTATTAGCAATTTTTGATAACGCTTTTGTTTCGGCAAAGCCAATGCATACTGGAAGACCTACCCATTTATGGATTCTGTTTTTCATCTGAAGACCATAATCGTGATAGTCCAAAATGTCTAAACCGTCAAAATTCAGAAAAGCTTCATCAATGCTGTAAATTTCAACATTTGGAGTAAACTGCGCCAGAATGGACATCACCCGACTGCTTAAATCTCCATACAGCGGATAATTGGACGAAAACAGCTGAACATTTTTCTCTTTGACCAATTCTTTAATCTGGAATGCTGGTGCTCCCATTGGCACTCCGGCTGCTTTGGCTTCATAGCTTCTGGAAATAACACAGCCGTCGTTGTTGGATAATATAGCAACAGGCTTTCCGTTGAATTTCGGCTGAAAAACACGTTCGCAGGAAGCATAAAAATTATTGCAGTCGACTAAAGCATACATGATGCAAAATTACTGAATACTGCCGTATGCTTTTGGATATGGAGAGTTAATTTTTGACAGTGTTAATAAGTTGTTCTGCATGCTTTCAGTCTAGATTTTTAGGTTTAATATGTTTTGGATTTGATTGCATTTATGTTTATACTTTTACTGTTTTTTTTATACGTTAAACTAAATGTTATTTGTAATATTTTTTTGTCTAAATAAAAAGTTATATTTTTATAGGTTTTATATACAGATTACATTTTATGAAAAAGATTTTTTTCTTGCGCCTGCAAGTTCTGTTACTATTTACTGCCACAGTTTATGGATTCAATGTTACTGACAGCAGTAATTGTACTAATAAAAATCTGATTCTACCGCCCAATGTCGATTTCAGCTTTAACAATGATAATTCTTGTTCAGGCACTCTAATTTCATTTACACCTATTGTCAGCGGTGCTGCTCCTTTTACATATAAATGGGACTTTGGCGATGGAAATATTTTTACAGGGAATAATCCAAGTCATGCTTTTATTGCACTTGGCTGCGGTTCTCAAAATTTTAGCGTGAAATTGACTGTTACAGATGCCAATGGAGAAGTCAATTCCAAAACAAAAGTCATTTCCGTAAAACAGAAACCCGATTTAAAGTTTGTGAATTTGAATGCCCCTGCAGGCTCGAATGCTTCTTTTGAAAAATGCGGTGATAATAATTCAGATCCCAATTATACTATTAAAGTTGGAAATAATTCTGGGTCAGCCTCGTGTGTTTCATCTTATAGTATTGATTGGGGAGATGGCAGTTTTGAATCCAATGTTATTTTCCCCAAAATACATACTTATACAAAGTTAGGGTCTTTCAATATGGTTATAAAAGGAGACGGAAGTTATAGCTGCAGTAATTCTGTTACCTACGTGGTTAAGAACTCCAATAATCCAATAGGTGCGCTTATAGCTCCGGGAAACACAACCAATTTATGTACACCTGTTCCTCCAATGGATTTTGCTATTGGGTCATGGGCACTTAATCCTTCGGATACCAATTACCAGATTAATTATGGCGATGGTACTTTTGTCAGCTATACGCAAGCCCAATTGGAAAGTTCTGTTTATTATAACGCAGCAAATCCGCAAGCTTCTCAAAATTTCCCTGTACCTCATACCTTTACAAGATTCAACTGTCCATCTGGAAATACGGTAACTTTAACAATAACTACCTCCTGTGGGAGTACTTATCTTACTGCCGGACCAATTGTTATTTTAGATGTGCCAACGGTAAGTTTCAACGTAACTAGTATTGCATGTGCTAATACATCCGTGTACTTCAACAATACAACCCTTGCCGGATACACTAATGACTGTAGTACTTATAATGTGTATACTTGGGATTTTGGCGACGGAAGTCCAGTCTCTAGAGATGTCAGTCCTAGCCATGTGTATGCATTGCCGGGAAAATACAAAATTAAACTGTCGGCAACAACACCTTGTGGAATAGGAAATTCTTATACTCAGACAATATGCGTGGAACCTATATTACAACCCAAATTCACTTATGCTAATGCCTGTGCTTCGACAAATGTTCAAATGAATAACACCACTGATACTAGTTTAAGTTGTGGCGTTGAGAGCTACTATTGGGAGGTTACCAATTATTATGAAGGTTTTTGCGGAAAAGGAAAAGGACAATGGAGTTTTGCAAATAGTACAGGGTCATCATCTAAGAATCCTGTTTTTAATTTTGTAAATCCAGGGACATACTATGTAAGGCTGACAACAAGAAATTCATGCGGAATAGACCGTTCAGTCACAGAAGCCATAGAAGTAAAAAAACCGCCTGTTATTACTCTAAGCCCAATTTCAGATTATTGTAATTCAGCAACAATTAAACCTGTAGGAACAGTGGTCGAAAGTTGTTCCCCAAGTTCAGAACTTACCTATTTATGGAGTTTTCCGGGAGGCACACCTTCTACATCCACATCACTTAATCCAGGTTCTGTGAATTATTCCACCAGCGGCAAATATCAAGCTGCTTTTAGTGTGACCAACAGTTGTGGAACCACTACAAAGACAGCTAATTTTTCGGTAGATTTAGTTCTTTCTCCTGTCATAAAACCAAAAACATTAAAGATTTGCAGTGGCAATGCTTTTCAGGTTACGCCAGTTACCGATGGGACCGACAATGTGCCGAAAGGAACTACGTATGTGTGGTCAGCACCAACGATTGTGCCTTCGGGCGCTGTGAGCGGTGCAACTGAGCAAACTTCGCCCACGACAAGCATTGGTCAGACATTAACTAATAACACAGCATATCGTGCAACGGTAACCTATGTTGTGTCACCGATATCTAAAGTTTGTCCTGGTCCTGATTTTACCATTACCGTAACTGTTGATCCGCTGATAAAAACTGTTGACGTTATAAAAAAGACTACTTGTTTTGGATCAGATGACGGCTCCATTGATATAACCGTATCTGGTGGTATTCCTTTTACAACAGGAAAGCCCTATACTTTTTCTTGGACTGGGCCTAATGGATTTACTAGTGCAGATGAAGATATTTCCGGTTTAAAACCAGGTAGTTATAATTTAGTGATAAATGACAATGGGAATTGCCCTTTTACACAGTATTACTATGTTGGTGAACCAGGTTTGTTTCAGTTTTCAGGATATAAAAATGATATATCTTGTTTTGGTTTAAATGACGGCAGAATTGACATAAATACAACTGGAGGAACGCTGCCATATACTTATGTATGGACTAAAGACGGAAATCCTTATGCTGCTACCGAGAGTATTTATAATTTGGTTCCAGGTGTGTATGAAGTCACAATTACCGAAGCCAATAAGTGCAATACACTTAAGGAATCTTATACAATAATAGAGCCTCCTTTGTTGGAATTGACGTTGGTAAACCAAGTTGATATTCTTTGCTATGGATATTATACGGGGGAAATTAACGTAAAAACAATTGGAGGGCGAGCTGCCGAAATGAGTCCTGGTGTTTTTAATTACAGATATTACTGGACTGGACCCAACGGATTCAGCAGTAATCTCCAAAATTTAACCAATCTGGCGGCAGGAACCTATAATTTGACGGTTACTGACAATTCTGGATGTACCGATGAACTGGAAGTTGTATTGCATCAAAACAGTGAAATAAAATTGGATTACACCAAAACCGAAATAGCCTGTTATAACTATTCGGATGCTTCGATTACTATTAACGGAATTACAGGAGGAGTTCCATTTGCAGCTGGTGATCCTTATATTATAAAATGGAGCAATTTAGGCAGTGGGCTTGTACAGAATAATTTATCGGCAGGAACTTATGTAATTAGCATTACTGATGCATTGGGCTGTCCTAAAGATTTTACTATAATCATAGATAATGCGCCTGTTTTTTCCATAAACCCAGATGTGAAGCAAATCTCTTGTTTTGGAGAGAGAGATGCTCATATTAGATTAAATTTAGTGGGAGGAGAAACCCCAGTTAAGTTAGTTTGGGATGATGATGCAGCTGCGGGAATAGAAAGAAATAATCTGGGACCTGGAAAATACAGTGTAACAATAACGGATGCCAAATCGTGTGTGATAAAAGAAACGTATGTAATTATAGAGCCATTATTGTTAGAATTGAAAGCCGATGTTTCAAACCCTCTAAATTGTTTTGCAGCTAATACAGGGGCTATTAATTTAGTAGTAACTGGCGGTACGGCTCCATTTTCTTTTTCATGGTCTAATGGTGCTACAACCGAAGATTTAAGCGGTCTTACACCCGATAATTATACTGTAACCGTAATGGATGCCAACGGATGTAAAAAATCTGAATCTTGGAAAATCACTCGATTTGAACAGCTTACGCCCACTATTGAAGTTCTTACAGACTTTAATTGCGAAACTAAATATGTACATCAAACTTTTGTCGGGCATGTCGAAGGAGGAATTCCACCCTATAATTTAAGCTGGTCTGATGGTGTGGTTAGTGGTGCCAATAATGAGATTATGAATACTGAAAACAACGGTTTAATCATATTTACCGTAACCGACAGCTTTGGTTGTACGGCCAATGTCCCATACAATGTCAATACGCCAGTTCTGGGAAAATCCAATTTCTCCACAAGTTCTTACGGAAAAGATGTCTATGATTTGTATTCTATTTACGATCCAGTTTTATTCACAAATTTAGCTACTGGTGATTTTACGAAAATTTCTTGGGATTTTGGTGATGGTAATTTTTCAGATGAAGAAAGCCCAAAACATATTTATACAAGGGAAGGCACATATAATATAAAGCAGACAGTTACCTATCCTTTTGGATGTCAATATGATTTTTCGATGACATTGATTGTAGAAAAAGGATACAGTCTAATGGTTCCAAATGCATTTACACCAAATAATGATGGTGTTAATGATTCGTTTGCACCAATGTTTTTAGGTTTAGTAAATATAACTTTGGATGTTTATGATACTTGGGGAAGCATAGTGTATTCTGAAAGCGGTGAAAATATAGGTGGCTGGAAGGGACAAATAAAAGATTTGGAAGCCGAAAACGGCAACTATTATTTTAAGCTTACCGCAAAAACCTTTTACAATCACACCATAACCGAAAAAGGCGCATTCACTTTAATTAAATAAAAGCAATAGATTAAACAATGAGATTAAAATTATTAATTACAATTATTTGCTGTTGCTTTTATTCGAAAACAAGTGCACAGGATCCAATTTTTACACAGTATTTTTTAGTTCCGGAAACCCTTAATCCAGGTTTCTCCGGTTTTATGGAAACCACATATACGGGTATTATCCACCGGACGCAATGGCCTCAACTGGATTTGAAAATTGATACCGACTATGTTTTTGTTAACACTTGGAGCAAAAGCATGAATAGCGGAATGGGCATCAGTATTTTGAATCAAAGAGAAAATCAGACGAATTTTAATTATACCGAGATCAATGCAAATTATGCCTATCGAGTTAAAATAAGCGATGACTGGTATTTCAGGCCGGGATTAGAAATTGGTTTTGGCTTTAAATCTTTTGCATTTCAAAACTTATTGTTGGAAGACCAAATTAATATTAGAAACGGTAGCATAAACTCAAGTTCCGTTGATCCATTATTGCGAAACGATAAAGTCGGTTTTTTTGACATCTCCGCAGGTATGGTTTTTAATACCGATGATTTATGGATTGGCTTATCCATGAAACACCTTAATACGCGAAATATTTCGTTTGCTGAGGAAGGAAATGTGCCTTTGGACACTTTTTTCTCTTTAAGTTCCGGTTATGAATTTCTTTTTGCTGATTATATCGACGTTACTTTTTTCCCGTATGCAACAAACATGTTCTTAACAACCAATTATATGCAGCAAGGACGCTATAATCGATTAGATATTGGTGGCTCAGTTTTGTTTGAAAAAATGTTTTTCGGTGCTACGGCCGTTACCAATCCTTCCAAAAATGGAATTGACAGTCAATTGCTTACATCGGTAAATCTTTTTACCGGACTGCAGTATGAAAAACTAAGATTGGGACTTTCCTATGATGTAAACACTTCTAAAATGGGGAGAACCGGAGGTGTGTATGAACTGTCACTTACTTATCAGTTTAACATGGACGTTAAATGTTTTGGCTGTCCTAATTATATTGGAAAATAACAAGAAACCATTATTACCTTTTTTAAACTTTGTAAAAAGATTGTTTTTGAGTTGTTTTATTTGATTTCAAATGCAGTGGGTAATAAATAATGCTGTAATTCTGTTGATTTTCATCTGCAAATCAAATCCTCTGCCTTAAGCTCATCGGTTTAGTTTAATTTATCAGTTGCCAAAGTTATATTTAACTTTTTGGATATTGTTTTCATTTGGGTTTACTTTCATGCTAATGTTATATATGATTGTTTCGCAAAAGTGAAAAGTCTTTTGTTTGTCTTTAACTGTGTTTGTCTACGGAGGATTAATAGAAAGATATTGTTTTTATCTAAGATAACCAACCAAAAAGACAGCAGTTGAAATTATTGCTGAACTATAAATCATGATAGTAACAGGAATTGCGAAAGACATTGGTTTAGGAATAGGAAAAGTACTGGCTGGAGAAGGGCTTTTCCTTTAATAGTAGTGCCAAATGAAACTGATAATAAAGTCTTTTTTTATGTTTAATAGAAAACTACTAGAAGCTTTTTTTGCTCAATTACTAAGTTAGTGACAAAAAAATAAGGTAATTCATAAGTTTTTTTTAGTTTTTTGGTTAAAATGAAAAAAAATGCTTATACTTGTAGTCAAGTTAACCATAAGTAAATATTTTATTGCCATTAAGTGTGTTGTTTTAAAAGGATAATAAAAATAGATTAATGGCTGTTCGCTGCTAATAATTTGCGGAAAAGCCTTTTGGCGTTCAGAATGATATTGTAAACAGCTTAATTTTAAAAATTAATAAAATGAAAAAAAAATACTTTTTAATACTATTAATAAGCCTAACTGCTTTAGCGGTTAGAGCACAAACAGTTTGGAAAAATGTACAGATAGGAGGTACTGGTTTTGTTACCGGAATTATTGCTAGTAAAACAGAAGCCAATTTAAAATATGCACGCACCGATGTTGGCGGCGCATATCGATGGGATGCAGGTAATAATAACTGGATTCCTTTGTTGGATTGGACGAGTAGTGGTCAAGTTGGATATCAAGGTGTGGAATCTTTGGCCATAGATCCTCAAAATAATAATATTGTTTACATGCTGGCTGGAACGGATTATTTCAATAATGGAAAAACAGCAATTTTGAAATCTGTCGATAGAGGAAATACTTTTACAGAAACAATTGTAACATCGCAATTCAAAGCACACGGTAACGGAATGGGGCGTTCTAATGGAGAAAGATTGGCTGTGGATCCTAATAATTCGAATGTATTGTTTTGCGGAACAAGACGTAATGGATTGTTTAAGAGTATTGACGGCGGTTCAACTTGGACAAAAATTAGTGCATTTCCAGTTACGACTACCTCTAATGATAATGGAATTTGCTTTGTGATATTTGACCCAACAACAGTTTCTGACGGAACTACGCAGACTATTTATGCAGGAGTTTCCAGAACAGGAGCTTCCAATTTGTATAAAAGTACAGATGGAGGTGTCGTTTGTACAGCGGTTGCCAATGCTACAAACACTTACATGCCACAACGTGCAGTACTTGATTCTAATGGAGCTTTACTGATTACCTATGCTGATAAAGAAGGGCCTTGGAATCCAACAAACGGTCAAATATGGAAATTGTCATCAGCTGGTGTTTTAACAAATATTACCCCAGCTGGTTTTACTACACCTTTTGGAGGAATAGATGTTGATCCGATTAATCCGCAGCGGTTGGTGGCCTCTACAATGAATACTTATTGGTTACAGTATACAACTGCTGGAGGAACTGGAATATATGCCGATCGTTTTTTCTTAAGTACTGATGGTGGGACTACTTGGAAAGATTTGGTTGGAACGGCAGGAATTAAACTTTTGGATAATGGGTGTACTTGGATTTCCGGATCGGCGGCTTCAATTCATTGGACAGGAGATATAAAATTTAATCCATTCAATACAGCACAGGCAAGTGTTGTTTCTGGAAACGGAATATTTACTTGTGAAGATCTCAATGCAGCGCAAACTACTTGGAAGTTTGATGCCAAAGGCCAAGAAGAAAGCGTACCGTATGATTTAGTAAGCATTCCTTCAGGTCCAGCTTTGAGTGTTATTGCTGATTATGATGGATTCAAACACACAGATGTTGCGGTTTATGCCTCGCAATATGTTCCCACGATGGGATCATCTACAGGAATTGCGTATGCGGCAGGCAACACCAACAAATTAGTTAGACTCGGGGACAAAATGTATTATTCCTCGGATCAAGGAACAACTTGGACAATAACAACAGCGGCTCTTAAGGGAAATAAGGGAAGTGTAGCATTGTCATATGACGGCACAAAAATTTTACATTGTCCTGAAAATGCGACTGCATTGTATCGCAGTGCAGATAATGGGGCGACTTGGACTGCTTCTACCGGGGTAAGTTTCAACACCGTTCCAGTTTCAGATCCTGTTACTAATAATAAGTTTTATGTTTATAATTCAGGTACAGGTGATTTTATGGTGAGTACCAATGGTGGTTCTAGTTTTATTAAAGCGGGCAATGCTGGTGCAGGTGGGTCAAAAATTATTCGTACAGTACCTGGAAAGGCTGGTCATCTTTGGATTGCAAAGAATAATGGAGGATTAATCCGCACCATTGATGGCGGAATAACTTACACTACACCATCGGCAGCTGTAACTGCCGCATCGGGAGTTGGGATTGGGAAAGCAGCTCCAAATGCGGCTTATCCAACGGTATATATTTGGGGAACCGTAAGTGGAGTGACAGGAGTTTTTCGTTCGGTTGATCAAGGTTTAACTTGGGAAAGAGTCAATGATGATTTGCACCAATATGGCGGAACCGGTAACGGAAATTTTGTAGTTGGTGATATGAACGTTTATGGGCGTGTGTATATGAGTACTGTGGGCAGAGGGATTGTTTATGGTGACAGTGATGCCACTTTAGGACTTGATGATTTTGGAAATAGTGTAGCCGATAATGGATTAGAAGTTATTGTAAAACCAAACCCAGTTAAAGAGTATTTGCAGATTAAGCTGCCAGATAGTACTTCAGATACTGCGGTAATAGTAACTGTCTATGATGTTTCAGGAAGAGTACTGCTTCAGAATAGTTTTGAAGTTCAAAATAATACTGTTAGTATTTTATTGAGTGGAATTTCGAATATTTCAAAAGGCATATGTGTAGTAAAAGTAAAAACAAGCCAAGGGATATATTCTTCTAAGGTATTGAAACAATAATTCTAAGCATTTCAATGTGGATATTGAAATTATAAGTTAAAAATTTATTTAAAAGTGAGTTTTGGTTAGTTATTGGAAACTCTGACCCGATAGTCTGATTAGCTATCGGGTCTTTTTATATAAATATTTTAGATGATTTAATAGAAATTGTTAACTTAAAGATCAATGTTTTAATTAAATAAAATCAAAAGCTAAGGGGTTTGAGGTTAAAACTCAAAGTTAAATCCCTTCTGAGTCAGCTTATCATAGATTGCAGGATCAAACTTATACAATTGGGCTGCACGATGCGAAACATCTTGTTGTTTTTCATCTAATGGGACTAATAATTTCATGTGAAGAATTTTTCTGCGAAAATTTGATTTATCCAATTCGATGCCTAAAATTTCTTCGTAGAGATGCATTAGCTGTAATAATGTGAATTTTTCGGGGAGCAAATTAAAGCCAATAGGAGCCTGTCGAACCCGATTTTGCAGGTGTATTAAACTAAAATCTAAAATTTCGTTATGGTCAAAAATTAAATCAGGTATGTCATTAATTTTATGCCATTTGGCTTCTCTTACTGTTAAGCTGGCTTTTATATTATAATCTTCTTGGTTTATCAAAGTGTAATAGCCAATAGTAACCACTCTTCTTTCAATCACACGTTTTGGGTTGGTAAAAGCTTTTAATTGTTCCAAATAGATATTGTCCATACTGGTGAGCTCGTACAATATTCTTTGTGCAGCGTCATCTGCGCTTTCTTCATTTTGTAACCATCCGCCGAGGAGTCCCCATTTTCCAATACTTTCCCCTTCGGCATGCTGTACCAAAAGAACTTCAAGGTTTTCTTTGTTGAAGCCAAATATAACGCAATCGATTGTGATGCCTGCAATGGCTGATTCCATAATTTTTGTATTTTTAGAATGTAATAATGTCATTTATGCTTCTATAAGCTTAGGGTTAAAATTCAAAATTAAATCCTTTCTGAGTCAGTTTTTCATAGATTGCTGAGTCAAACTTATATAATTGGGCTGCTCGATGCGAAACATCCTGTTGTTTTTCATCTAAGGCAACCAATAATTTCATGTGAAGAATTTTTCTTCTAAAATTAGATTTATCCATTTCAATCCCCAGAATCTCTTCGTATAAATGCATTAATTGCAATAAAGTAAATTTTTCAGGCAAAAGATTAAATCCAAGCGGTGCCTGACGTACCCTGTTTTGAAGATGTTTTAAACTATAGGCAAGAATTTCATTATGATCGTAAATCAAATCCGGAATACTATTGATCTTATACCATTTAGCATCAGATGCCGTAAAACCCGCTTTAATATTGTAATCTTCTCGTTTTACCAAAGCATAATAACCTATAGTAATAACGCGTCGAAGCGGAAAACGATCCGGATCTCCAAAGGCTTTTAATTGCTCTAAGTAAATGTTGTCCAGTCCCGTAAGTTCGTTCAATAAACGATGTGCAGCATTGTCGGTACTTTCTTTTTTATAAATCCATCC
>DLGS01000169.1:2812-2982 GCA_002482815.1 Bacteroidetes bacterium UBA7688 | reverse complement strand
TCCCGGAAGTCCCCATTTTCCTTTGCTAATACCTTCTCCGTGTTGTACCAATAGTACTTCTAGACTCCCTTTATCAAATCCAAATATGACACAGTCAATCGTGATCGCATTCATTGCGGTTGGTTCACTTTTTAAAGCTGAATCGTCGGCTACATTTTTGACCATATGCT
>DLGS01000169.1:0-2746 GCA_002482815.1 Bacteroidetes bacterium UBA7688 | reverse complement strand
TAGTTGCTTTTATAAATCCTTTATATTTTTTTTAACGAAATAATTTTCTGACAATCAAGTGTTTGTGATTTGTTAGAAAATGCCATTCTAAAATTATAATTCCTAAACGGCTGATTGTCAAATCGCTAATTCGTTATTTTTTTGATATTTTTTTATTCTATTTAACCTAATATTTTATTGTATTCACAAAAATGAGGATCCAATTATCAGAATTGAAAAAATATAACCCTAATATTTTGTTAATATAGAAAAAATGTTTTACACTTGTAGTCAAATTAACCATAAGATAAGTTCAGTTTGACTATAAGTTTAAAAAGGACAAATCTATAACTAACTTAAAATACCACCAAATGTTTTTTTTAGGAATTGATTTAGGAAGCTCTTCGATAAAATTATCAGTTTTCGATCCAGAAAAAGGAACGACCATTGGAGCCGTTAGCGTTCCTGATTTTGAAATGCCAATTATTGCCCAACAGTTTGGCTGGGCAGAACAAGATCCTGAATCATGGTGGCAATTTGTAAAAGACGGAATCCAGCAACTAGGCACAAAATCTCATATTGATTTAAAGAAAATTGCCGGAATAGGCATCGCTTATCAAATGCACGGTTTGGTTTTAACCGATGAAAATCTGAATCCTGTTCGTTCTTCGATTATTTGGTGTGACAGTCGTGCAGCCATTATTGGAGATGAAATTTACAATCAAATTGGAGCCGAAAATTGTCAGCAGCAAATTTTAGGAAGTCCCGGAAATTTTACTGCTTCAAAACTAAAATGGGTGAAAGACAACCAGCCTGAAGTTTTTGCAAAAGCAAAATACATGATGCTTCCGGGCGATTTTATTGCTGCGAAATTATCGAAAGTGGCTCAAATTAGTAACTCAGGATTATCAGAAGCAGCTTTATGGAATTTCTCAGAAGGAAAACTGGCAACCGAAATCCTTTCTCAAATGGGATTATCATCCGATATTGTTCCTGAGATTGTTTCGAATTTTGGTATTCAGGCAACTATTCACCCAGAAATAGCACAAGAATTAGGATTAAATCCTGATGCTAAAATAACCTACAGAGCCGGAGATCAGCCCAACAATGCATTATCATTGAATGTTTTAAAACCCGGAGAAATCGCTACAACAGCCGGAACCTCAGCAGTTGTATACGCCGTAAGCGATCAGGATGCTTACGACAAACAAAACAGAATCAATACTTTTTTACATGTTAATAGTACCGAAGCCGAAAAACGCAACGGAGTAATGTTGTGCATAAACGGTTCAGGAATTTTGTACCAATGGTTACGCAAAATCATGTCGGTTGACAGAACAGAATTAATCGCGTATGAAACACTAAATGCCGAAGCTGCAAAAGTTGATGCGGGAAGCAACGGACTTCGTTTTTATCCTTTCGGAAATGGTGTAGAGAGAATCTTCAATAATAAAAATGCCACTTCAGGAATTCAGAATTTAAACTTCAATATTCATCAGCCATCACATTTAGTGCGCGCGGCCTGCGAAGGAATCGTGTTTGCCATGAATTACGGTTTTGATGTCATGAAAGAAACGGGAGTTTCAGGAACTGTCGTTCGTGCCGGGAATTCGAACTTGTTTTTAAGCCCGGTTTTTAGAGAAATCTTCACCAATACTACACAAACAACTTTAGAATTATACAATACATCCGGAGCCGAAGGTGCTGCAAGAGGTGCTGCTTTTGGTTACGGCTATTACAATTCGCTCGACGAAGCTTTTCAGGGATTGCAATGTTTAGACAGAATTGAACCTAATAAAATCCTGACGACGCAATATCAGGATTTGTATCAAGAATGGAAAAATCAAATTAAAATACAATAATAATGAGCACAACCAATCAATATTTTAAAAACATAGACACGATTAAATTCGAAGGCAAAGAAAGTGATAACCCATTAGCGTTTAAATGGTACGATGAAAATCGTGTCGTTGCGGGAAAAACATTAAAAGAGCATTTACGCTTTTCGATGGCATACTGGCATACGCTATGTAACACAGGAGGAGATCCGTTTGGAGCTTCGACTGAAACTTTTTCCTGGGATAAAAATGAAAATGTAATCTTAAGAGCCAAAGACAAAATGGATGCGGCTTTTGAATTCATGACAAAATTAGGTTTGCCATATTATTGTTTTCATGATGTTGATGTTGTAGATGATGCGCCAACATTGGGAGAATTTGAAACTCGTATTCAGACAATGGTTGAATATGCCAAACAAAAACAACAAGAATCAGGTATTAAATTGTTGTGGGGAACTTCAAACTTATTCAGTAATCCTCGCTATATGAATGGTGCGGCTACGAATCCAAACTTTGATGTTTTGGCGTATGCAGGAGCTCAGGCAAAAATCGCAATCGATGCTACTATAGCTTTAGGTGGTGAAAATTATGTTTTCTGGGGAGGTCGCGAAGGATATATGAGTTTGCTCAACACAGACATGAAAAGAGAATTAGACCACTTAGGCAGATTCTTAAATACTTGTAAAGATTATGCTCGTAAAGAAGGTTTTAAAGGAAACTTCCTGATCGAACCAAAACCGATGGAACCAACAAAACATCAATATGATTATGATGCTGCGACTTCATTAGGATTTATTAATAAATACGGACTTCAAAACGATTTCAAATTAAATCTTGAAGTAAACCACGCAACACTTGCCGGACATTCTTTTGAACATGAATTGCAAGTTGCCATTGATGCAGGAATGTTAGGAAGCATTGATGCCAAT
>DLGS01000235.1 GCA_002482815.1 Bacteroidetes bacterium UBA7688 | reverse complement strand
GGGGCATACAGCGGGCATTGAACGGACTTTTCCGCCGCGCAAAACATATAACAGAAATAGAATCGGCTTTTATTGTTTTTAAAGAAAATAAAAATGAATTACACGCTTATTACACCGCATTTATAAAGGAGCTCATTAATTTTGTTAAAATTGAATCCGGGCTTAATTGATGCCCGTCCCAAACTTATATTTGCAGCATTGCCTGACCATATTTTAGAATGAATATTTTGAAAAGAACTTATTACATAGCTTTATTTCTGTCCGTCTTTTTATTTGCCTGCCAAAGCAGCAATGATCGTGTCACTGCCAAACCGAATTTTCCTGCACCACCGGTAGATATGGGTGCGATAAAACTCACTTACACCGATACTAATAGTGCTGAATGGAAGCTGATAGCACACCGGCTCGATTCGTTTTATGCTATCCAGGCCAGAGCAGGCTTTAATGGTAGTGTACTTATCGGGTACAAGGGTAAGGTTTTATATGAAAAATATGTTGGTTATTCCAACCGTAGTATGGGGGTTCCATTATCTCCGGATAATGCAGTGCAACTGGCTTCAGTTTCCAAAACCTTCACCGGTGCGGCTGTGCTTTACCTTCACCAAAATAAATACATTGATATAGACAAACCGGTTAATGAATATTTAAAGAGTTTTCCTTATCCGGATATTACTGTCCGTATGTTGCTTTGTCATCGTTCGGGTTTGTCAAATTACTGGAACTGGCTGCCGAAATATTATAAAAGCAGCGCACCGATTTATAACGATCAGGTGATGGAACTCATGGCAAAGCATAAGCCTGCGGTAGAATTCAGGGCCAATTCGCGTTTCAAATATTGCAACAGCAATTATCTGGTGCTGGCCAGTTTGATAGAAGAGGTTACTGAAATGTCTTTCAGCGATTTTCTCAGCAATTATATTTTCAAGCCATTGGGAATGACGCATAGTTTTGTATTTGACCCTTCCAAAGGTTTGCCGGCCAATGCAACAGTAAGTTACCAGGGAGGTTACACGCCATTTCCTAACGATTATCGGGACGGAGTGTATGGTGACAAAGGTATTTACAGTACGGTGGAGGACATGTATCGTTGGGATCAGTCTTTTTATCAGAACAAATTTTTGAGCAACGAAACGCTGGAGCTGGCTTATGGCCCCTGCTCTTTTGAACGTCCGGGCGTTAAAAATTATGGATTGGGATGGAGAATGATGTGTTATCCTGATGGGTATAAAATCATTTACCACAACGGTTGGTGGCACGGTAATAATACCTGCTTTTACCGCTTTATCAAAGACAACTTCACCATTATTGTTTTAGGCAACAAGCTTTCGAACGGTATCTATCGGCAGCCTCCTGTGCTTTACAGCATTGTGAAAAGTACTGATACTGTTTCCGGTTTTGATGATGGAGCAGAATAACTTATTTTGAAAAAAAAAATCATGTATGCACAAATCGTTGTTTTGCACATTACTTTTTATTTATTGTTCTTCCGCTTTTGCTCAAAATAAAGAAAAGGATTCTTTATTTCTGAGTATTAAAGATGGGCGTGCCATGGTTATTCATGAGGTGAAGAAAGATGAAAACCTTTATAGTATAGCCCAGATTTATTCTGTTCCTGCCTTGGTTTTGAGCCAGAATAATGATGTCCCTTTTTATGAAAAACTTGAGCCTAAAAGGAAATTATTAATTCCGATGGGCAATTACAATTATCAGAAAGCCAAACCTCAAAATCCGAATACAAAATCACTGTATTATAAAATCCAGAATGGCGACAGCTACGCCCAACTTAGTTCTGCATTGAATATGCCGGAAGAGCAATTAAAAATGCTGAATAACGGATTGGATTTTAAGACAAATGTTGGATGGCCTCTTTTATCCGGCTGGATATTATACCAATCTTTTGTCGACCCGGTAGCAGGTAATATGATTAATTCCGTACCCTCGGTTGAATTGGCGCCCGTGCCAAAGCCAGCAAAAACAGACACCGTACAAGGCCCTCCATCAGAACTTGAACTTATTTATGATTATCAAACCACTAATGAAACTTACCTTGATTCTTTAAGTGGTATGGTCGTTTTTTTCAAGCCTCAAACGACTGTGAATAATAAATTGCTCTATGCCTTCAGTAATGATTTGGCCAGGGGGCGTGTAGTCAAAATTATCAACCCCTCCAACCAGAAATTTATCTTCGCAAAAGTCATCGGACCACTGCCGGCAACCAAACAATATATGAATGCCAAAATAGGTGTTGATGGCAGAGCGCGTGCCGAATTGGAAACACGAGAAGTTAAACTTTGGTGTGATTTCAAATTTAAATACTGACTTAATTTGTGAAAATGGCTTTTTGTTTTGTGAAATGACATGCGGCTGAAAATCGCACTTTTATGGCACGATTTTTGAAACTAAACATTTAGCATATTAAATGGATTATGTATAAACTATGACTAATATACTGATTGTTGGCGCAGGAAAAAGTTCTTCCTTCTTAATACTGGATCTTTTAAATACCAGTCAGAAGAAAACAAATCATTGGAATATTACAATCGCTGACAGCGATGAAGCTACCTTACTTCATAAGGTTCGTAATTTTCCCGAAGCAGCAATTGCTGTTTTAGACATTAATAATGAACCCGAAAGACAAAAGCTGGTAAATTGGGCAGATATTGTTGTTTCTTTAATGCCGCCCCAACTTCATATTTTATTGGCAAAAGATTGCCTTCAATTCAAAAAGAACCTGATAACTTCTTCTTATGCCTCTCCAGAAATGAAGGAGTTGGATAAAATGGCAAAAGAAGCAGGTTTAATGTTTATGTGCGAGATGGGGCTGGATCCTGGTATTGACCATATGACGGCAAGTTTTATGTTTGACAGTATCAAAAGGGTTGTTTCAGATATCACTTCTTTTAAGTCATATTGTGGCGGCCTTATTGCCCCGGAAAGTGATGATAATCCCTGGCATTATAAGTTTAGCTGGAATCCAAGGAATATCATTAATGCAGGAAAAGAAGGTGCGCAGTTTTTGAAATCCAACACTGAGGTCTATGTTCCATATGAGTCAATGTTCAAAGGGAATGACATAATCGACTGCGGTGACCATGCCGGCAAACTTGCTTTTTATCCCAACAGGGATTCGTTAGCCTATATTGACAAATACAATCTTCATACCGCTACGGAGTTTTTGAGGGCAACATTGCGCCATCCGGATTTTTGCAGAGGCTGGAACGCCCTGATTGAAATGAAGGTAACCAATACCAATGACAGTCATGATACGGACAAGCTTACCTACAGACAATGGATGACCAGGGTGTTGGGATACAATAATACAAACATCACTATTGAGCAATTTGCCTGGCAAAAGCTTGATATCACCAGCAGGCATGTTCAGAATATGATACTTTGGCTGGATTTGTTTTCTGACAACCTGATTGGAAAAGGGACTAAGTCTTCAGGCGATATTTTGCTGGAAATATTAATGGATAAATGGAAAATGGCAGACGAGGATAAGGATATGGTTGTTATGCAACATGAGATTAAATACCTGTATAAAGGCAAAGAAAACCGTGTGGTGAGTAATATGGTTGTTGTCGGCGAAAACAGTGAGTTTTCAGCAATGGCAAAAACTGTTGGCCTGCCGATGTCAATCCTTACAGAATTGGTTGTCAATAAGAAAATCAAAATTCCGACCGGTGTGCTGATTCCCAATATGCCGGAAGTTTACAGGCCGGTAATGAAAAGACTTGAACATCATAATATTCTCTTTTTCGAAGATAGTTATTAATGAAATTTTACTTCCAAAAAGAAAAAAGGGCAGACCTGAATTTTATTCATCGTCTGCCCTTTTTTAATTATCAGTTCTTGGTAATTAACCCATTTCAGGATACATCGTGTATCCACTCATAAACTCATTTACTTCACCTTTTACACGGGCAATTACTGTTTCATCGTCGGGAGAAAGTAATACCTTATCCAACCAGTCTACTACCAGCGCCATATCTTTTTCTTTCAATCCTCTGGTCGTAATAGCCGGCACACCAACACGGATTCCGGAAGTAACAAATGGAGATTTGTCGTCAAACGGAACCATATTTTTATTCAGGGTAATGTCCGCTTTTACCAAAGTATTTTCGGCTTTTTTGCCGGAGATATTTTTATTGCGTAAGTCAATCAACAACAAATGATTGTCTGTTCCGCCCGAAATAATATTATATCCTTTTGCCAGAAAAGCTTCAGCTGCTGCTTGTGCATTCAACTGCATTTGTTTGGCATACACTTTAAACTCGTCCTGTAAAATTTCAAAAAAAGACACGGCTTTTGCTGCAATCACATGCTCCAATGGTCCTCCCTGGATACCCGGAAAAACAGCCAGGTCAAGCAATTGGCTGAGCAGACGGGTTTCTCCTTTCGGACCAACAGCGCCCCAGTTGTTTTCAAAATCATTTTTCATCATAATGATACCACCACGAGGCCCGCGCAGGGTTTTGTGGGTAGTAGACGTTACAAAATGACAATGATCAAACGGCGAATTCAACAATCCTGCTGCAATCATACCGGCAGGGTGGGCGATGTCGGCCAGCACCATAGCGCCAACTTTATCAGCAGCAGCACGGATGCGGGCATAGTCCCAATCGCGGGAATATGCAGAAGCGCCACAAATAATCAATCGTGGTTTTACTTCCAGTGCTTTTGCTTCCAATGCATCATAGTCTACCAAACCATCTTCTGCACGAACACCATAATGATGCGCATTATAAATTTTTCCGGAATAGGTAACCGGCGAACCGTGGGTCAGATGTCCACCCATACTCAGGTCCAGGCCAAGAATGGTATCGCCTGGTTTTAATACGGCAAACATAACAGCAGTATTAGCCTGTGCTCCGCTATGTGGCTGAACATTCACATAATTAACACCAAACACTTCTTTGGCGCGGTCGATAGCCAGTTGTTCACTTTTGTCCACCACTTCGCATCCGCCATAATAGCGTTTGCCGGGATAGCCTTCTGCATATTTATTGGTCATCACATTTCCCATCGCTTGCATTACTTGCAGACTGGTGAAATTTTCGGATGCAATCAGTTCAAGACCGCGGCGCTGGCGCTCCAGCTCTTCGCGGATGAGGTCAAATATTTCTTTATCGTGTATCATAAAATCAATTTCGTTGCGGTCGCTAAAGTACTGTAAAATCTGCTATTTGTGAATAGCTTATTGTGGAAACGCTTATTAGAATGCTCTGAATTCTTAAATCACCACATTGATCATTTTACCTTTCACGAAAATGATTTTCTTAGGCGCTTTCCCTTCCAACCATTTCTGTACAATTTCATTATTTAAAACAATCTGTTCAATATCGGCCTGCGAAGCATCCAGGGCAAACTCCAGCTCGGTGCGGGTTTTGCCATTCACTGCTACAGGATATAGTTTACTGTTTTCGGTGGTGTATTTTTCATCCCATTGGGGAAATGCTGCTGCAACAACAGAACCCTGATTGTGCAATTGTTGCCACAATTCTTCTGCAATATGCGGTGCATAAGGCGTAATTAATTGTACCAAGGGTTCCAGAATGGCGCGTTTGTGACAGTTCACATCGTTCAGTTCGTTTACTGCAATCATAAATTGACTCACAGCTGTGTTGAATGAAAAGCGTTCGGTATCCTGCTCAATTTTTTTAATCGTTTTGTGAAGGATTTTAAGTTCGGCTTCAGTTGGTGCTTCATCACTTACCAGCCATCCTTTTTGCTCGTCGTTGTACATTCTCCAGAACTTGCGCAGGAAACGGTGAACACCTTCAATGCCTTTGGTATCCCAGGGTTTGCTTACGTCCAATGGCCCGAGGAACATTTCGTACATCCGGAAAGTGTCTGCACCGTATTGCGCGATTATGTCGTCGGGATTGACAACATTATACTTGGACTTGGACATTTTTTCGACTTCGGCACCGCAAATGTATTTACCGTCATCTTCTAAAATAAATTCAGCATTTGCATATTCGGGACGCCATTTTTTGAATTTTTCAATATCTAAATTAATTCCATCTACTAAAGATATATCAACCCTTGAAGCAATAATCTCATCTATAAAAAATTCAATTATTCTTTCATTATTATTTTTATTGAATTGGTTTGTAATTTTATTGATTAATCCCAATATTTCGTCCTTATATTCAATATTAAAGTTTAATTTATCAACACAATTTTTTGAAATAATAATACTAGGGATCGGCGTGTCTAAGGATATGGTTTTTTGAAAATTTCCGTTGCTTAACTGAATCGGATCTCCAGTGCTTAAAGAATAGGTAATTTCATAGCCAATTTTATAAAGAAATCTTGAACTACCCTGAATCATCCCTTGGTTCACCAATTTCTTAAACGGTTCATCAAAACCAATATGACCTAAATCGTATAAAGCTTTTGTCCACATACGGCTGTATAGCAAATGCCCTACGGCGTGCTCTGTTCCGCCAATGTAAATATCTACCTGGTTCCAATAATCCGTTGCGGCTCTGTCTGCAAAAGTGTGTTCATTATTCGGATCCATATACCGCAGGAAATACCAGGAAGATCCGGCGTAACCAGGCATGGTATTGGTTTCATAGTTTCCTTCCTTCCAGCTTTCAATATTCGCCAATGGACCTTCACCATCCGGGCCGGGACCGTATTTGTCAACGTGGGGTAATTCCAGTGGCAATTCATTTTCACTGAGTGGATAGGCGATTCCATTCACCCATTTAACCGGGAACGGTTCGCCCCAATAGCGCTGACGACTGAAGGCTGCATCGCGCATTTTGAAATTCACTTTTGCTTCGCCGATTTTCTCGTCCAGCATTTTCTCAATCACCTTTGCACCTGCTTCTTTTGGTGCAAGTCCATTGATGAAATCGCTGTTCACCAAAGTGAAATCTTTTTCTGCATAAGCTTCCTCGCCATTATATTTTTCGCCAATAATGTTGGTGATGGGAATATTGAAATGTTGGGCAAATTTGTGGTCTCGCTCATCGCCGCAAGGCACGGCCATAATCGCGCCGGTACCATATCCTGCCAACACGTATTCTGAAATCCACACCGGGATTTCCTTTCCGCTGAAAGGATGAATCGCAAAAGCGCCGGTAAAGCAGCCAGAGATTTTCTTCTCCTGCATTCTTTCGCGCTCAGAGCGGCTTTTCACGTAAGTGATATATTCCTGAACTTTTATCTGTTGTTCAGCAGTTGTGATTTCTGTCACCAATTCGTGCTCGGGAGCCAATACCATAAAGTCCACACCGAAAATAGTATCGGGTCTTGTGGTAAACACTTCGAAACTATAAGGCGAATTGTGCACTTTAAACATAATTTGTGCGCCAACACTTTTACCTATCCAGTTGCGTTGCATTTCCTTCATGGCTTCACTGAACTCCACTGTTTCCAGTCCCTGCAATAAACGGTCAGCATATTCAGTAATTCGCAGATACCACTGGCGTAATTTCTTTTTCACCACCGGATGACCTCCACGCTCGCTCAGACCATTAACTACTTCATCATTGGCTAAAACGGTACCCAAAGCTTCACACCAGTTCACTTCGCCAAATCCACAAAAGGCCAGGCGATAATTCATCAGAATGTCCTGTTGTTCCTTTTCAGTAAAGGTTTTCCAGACAAAGGCATCGAAATGAATAGATGCATCGCCGGGACAAGGATGATGTATATTTCCTTCTTTTTCGAACGTCTCAATTAAAGTGGAGATCGGAACAGCTTTTTGCAATTTCCGGTCCAGAAAACTATTGAACAATTGCAGGAAAATCCACTGTGTCCATTTGTAATATTTTTTATCGCTGGTGCGCACTTCGCGGCTCCAATCGTAGCAAAAACCAATATTGTCCAGTTGCTCGTGGTAGCGTTTGATGTTTTTCTCAGTGGTATCTACCGGATGCTGACCGGTTTCGATGGCATATTGTTCTGCAGGCAGGCCGAATG
>DLGS01000382.1 GCA_002482815.1 Bacteroidetes bacterium UBA7688 | reverse complement strand
CTGGATTCATTTTACCGGACCACAAGCGCCTCATTTCTACGAAAAATTCATCACCGAATTTCCGGACGCAGCGCCTCAATTGTCGCTTGAAGAAAGACGTATTGAACTTTTTGAAAATATTCTGGATGTTATGGAGGATGGTTACAGCGCCAGCAATCTGGAATATGCCAATCTCTCGTTATGGCAATTACTGAATGCTTTTTTATATGAGCGATTTTTCATCAAAAAAAACAGGCAATTTTCAGAGGATAATACTATTGAGTCCGCAATTGATTATATGAAAAAACACTTGGATTTGGCTCTAAAAATCAATGATGTCGCTGCTTATTTTAATTACTCGTCTTCTCACTTTTTTACCCTGTTTAAGAAGCAAACAGGCTACTCTCCTATACATTATTTCAATTACTTAAAAATGCAAAAAGCCTGTCAATATCTCAGCTTTACCACTATGAGTATTAAAGAAATAAGCTTTGCATTGGGGTTTAATGATCCGTTGTATTTTTCGCGTTTATTCAAAAAAATAATGAGTACTTCGCCCATACAATATCGCACGGAATACAAGCAGTAACGCAATTGTTTTCGTATTTTAGTCAGAAGCGCAAAAAAATCGTATTATAATCCATCTATTCAAAAAAAATATCCATAAATCAAAGGTTCCTGTTCTGCTAATTTTACAAAAGCTATTAAAACCTTTTTATGAAAAATTATAATTATACCTTTTTACTATCAATTAGCCTTGTCGCAGCATTGGGTGGTTTACTCTTTGGATACGACTGGGTTGTAATAGGTGGTGCAAAACCATTTTACGAAATTTATTTTGGCATTTCTAATTCTCCTGCGCTTCAGGGCTGGGCAATGAGTAGTGCGCTTGTAGGCTGTGTTGCGGGAGCAGCCGTTGCCGGAAAACTGGCAGATACTTACGGAAGACGTCCTATGTTGATCGTTGCTGCCATATTATTCTCCTTATCGGCTCTTGGAACCGGAGCCTCAGAAACTTTCACGGTATTTATTATCTGGCGTATTATTGGCGGAATCGGGATTGGAATTGCGTCGACAATTTCGCCCTTATATATTGCCGAAATCGCTCCGCAGGAAACCCGCGGACTTTTCGTATCAATCAACCAACTTACTGTCGTTATAGGTATTCTTGCCGCACAAATCACCAATATGCTGATTACCGAAGTTATTCCGGCAGGATATACACATGTTGAAATTCTGGCTTCATGGAACGGACAAACGGGCTGGAGATGGATGTTTTGGGCTGGATTTTTCCCGGCAGTTCTATTTTTTATATTAATGTTTTTAATTCCTGAAAGCCCAAGATACCTTGCTAAAAAAGGAAATTACGATACAGCCGAAAATACGCTTACTAAAATTGGAGGTTTGGCCTACGCCAAAGAAGCTACGGTAAAAATAAAAGAAACGTTTACCGACGAAAGCGAGAAAACCGATTTCAGAATGTTACTGGATAAAAAAGCATTACCAATTCTAACAATCGGGATTGTATTAGCCGCTTTTCAGCAATGGTGTGGTATCAATATCATCTTTAACTATGCTCAGGAAATCTTCGTTTCAGCGGGTTATAGTATCAACGATTTGTTTATGAACATTGTAATTACCGGTAGTATCAACCTTGTATTTACATTGGTTGCGATGGGAACTGTAGACAAAATTGGCCGTAAAAAACTAATGCTTTTTGGTTCTGGCGCACTTGCTGTAATCTACGCTTTATTGGGGTATTTTTATTATACCAATGTTACCGGATTCCCATTATTATTACTGGTATTATTAGCGATTGCTATTTATGCCATGTCCCTTGCTCCTATTACGTGGGTTATTTTATCTGAAATTTTCCCTAACCGAATCAGAGGTGTTGCGATGTCTGTAGCGACATTTGCACTCTGGATTGCCTCTGCACTTTTGGTACAAACATTCCCTATTTTCAACGAATATTTAGGCACGTCCGGAACTTTCTGGATCTACGGAGTGATCTGTGCCCTAGGATTTCTGTTTGTATTCAAAAAACTTCCTGAAACCAAAAACAAAAGTCTTGAAGAGATTGAGGAACTGATGGTTTCTGATAAAAAATCAAAGAATATTCAATAATTTAAATTTCATTACATCATGCAAAAAGTAAATGTTTGGAAGGAAAAAATAATCCTACCAACCTATGAGGTGGGCAAACCTGAAAAAAATCCTGTATTCATTGAAAAAAGAGTTTATCAGGGAAGTAACGGATCTGTATATCCTTATCCGGTTATTGAAAAAATAGCAGACGAAAAAGTCGATAAAGAATATCAAGCCGTTTATCTTGAAAATGAATTTGTTAAAATAATGATCTTGCCTGAACTTGGCGGACGTGTGCATATGGCATACGACAAAACCAAAGAACGTCATTTTGTATACTACAATCAGGTTGTAAAACCTGCTTTAGTGGGACTTACAGGGCCTTGGATTTCCGGCGGAATCGAGTTTAACTGGCCACAACACCACAGACCAACGACTTTTGATCCGGTAGATTTTACAATCGAAGAACATGAAGATGGCAGCGCAACCGTTTGGTGCAGCGAGGTCGAGCGTATGTTTAGAACCAAAGGTATGGCAGGATTTAGATTGTATCCTGACAAAGCATATTTGGAAATTAAAGCACAATTGTACAACAGAACTTCGTTCCCGCAAACCTTTTTATGGTGGGCAAATCCTGCGGTTAAGGTAAATGATGATTATCAGTCGGTTTTTCCACCGGATGTAAATGCTGTTTTTGACCACGGTAAACGTGATGTTTCGTCTTTCCCGATTGCAAAAGGAACCTATTACAAAGTAGATTATTCACCGGGAACTGATATTTCGCGTTATAAAAATATTCCGGTTCCAACATCGTACATGGCAATTGCATCCAAATATAATTTTGTGGGCGGATACGAAAATGATTCTAAAGGCGGATTATTGCACGTAGCCAACCACCATGTTTCTCCGGGAAAAAAACAATGGACTTGGGGACATGGCGATTTCGGTCGTGCCTGGGATCGTAATCTTACCGATGAAGATGGCCCGTATATTGAATTAATGTGCGGCGTTTACACGGATAATCAGCCAGATTTCACGTGGATAATGCCAGGTGAACAGAAAGATTTTACCCAGTATTTTATGCCGTACCGCGATTTAGGCATCGTGAAAAATGCGACTAAAAATGCGATGGTCAATATTGAAAGTATCAATAATAAATTAGTAATTAAAGCGTATACAACAGGCGTTTATCCGAATACAACGGTTACTTTAAAAAACAACGATACTGTTTTATTACAAAAACAATACGATGCTTCTCCGTACAATTCATTCGAAGAAACAATTGATTTTGATCAAAATGCTTCTTTAGAAAGTTTGTCAATTTCAGTAACAGATGCCGATGGTAAAGTTCTGGTAGATTGGGCATACGAAGCACAAAATGAAGATGAAATTCCTGAAGCCGCAAAACCTGCCCTAGCTCCTGAAGCTATCGAAAGTAATGAGCAATTGTTCCTTACAGCGCAGCATTTAGAGCAATACAGACACGCAACTTATAGTCCGATTCCGTATTATAAAGAAGCTATAAAACGTGATGCCGGCGATGTTCGTTCGAATAATGCAATGGGATTATGGTTAATGCGAAGAGCTAAATTCACAGAAGCTGAACCTTATTTTAGAGCGGCTATCAAAACTTTGACAAAGAGAAACCCGAATCCGTATGATGGAGAACCCTATTTCAATTTAGGTTTATGTCTTAAATACCAAGATAAAAACAGAGAAGCTTACGATGCTTTCTATAAAGCAACATGGAATGCAGCCTGGCAAAATCAAGGTTACTTTTATGTAGCGCAACTTGACGCATTAAATGGCGATTATGAATTGGCTTTGACGCACATCAAAAAAGCAATTTCTAAAAATACCGAGGATCATAAAGCATTGCATTTGCAAGTAGCTTTCCTTAGAAAATTAGGTCAGCAGGAAAAAGCGTTACAATTAGCAAATGATTATCTAGAAAATGATTGCTTCAATTTTGGATTACTTTTCGAAAAATACCTTTTAAGCAATGACAAAAAAGAGCTGGAGTATTTTAATTCATTAATCAGAAACAATATTCATACGTATATAGAATATGCTTTAGATTATGCTGCTGCAGGTTTATATCAGGAAGCCGCAAATTTATTGAATGAAGGATTAAAAGACGAAGAAACGTATCCATTGGCATGGTATTTTGCGGGTTCTTTCTATGAAAAATTAAATGATTTCGCTCAAGCCGAAAAATGCTTCAAAATGGCGTCTCAGGCAAAACCGGATTATTGTTTCCCAAATCAGATTGAAGCTGCATTGGTACTTCAAAATGTGATCGCGAAACAAACCAATGATGCAAAAGCTTTGTATTATTTAGGAAACTTCTGGTATGCTTCTAAATATTATGACGATGCGATTTCTTGTTGGGAACAATCTGTTGCTATAGATGATAGCTTCCCAACTGTACATCGTAATTTGGCTTTGGCGTATTATAATAAATTAGAAAATGAAGTAAAAGCGCTTGCCAGTTTAGAGAAAGCATTTTCATTAGATTTAGATGATTCCAGAATTTTAATGGAGCTGGATCAACTGTACAAACGTTTGAACAGAGATCTGGTTTTCAGATTGGCTTTCTTAGAGAAACATTTAGAATTGGTGATTCAGCGTGACGATGTTTACTTAGAAAGAGTGGCTTTGTACAACCTTTTAGGGAAACACGACAAGGCTTTAACCCTATTACAAAACCGAATTTTCCATCCGTGGGAAGGCGGCGAAGGAAAAGTAAGCGGACAATATCTTACGAGTTTAACCGAAATTGCGAAACAGCAAATCTCTGAAGGCAATTATGATCAGGCCATAAAACTTTTAGAACAAGCGCAAACTTATCCTGATAATCTTGGCGAAGGAAAATTACCTGGCGCTCAGGAAAATGATATTCATTATTGGCTAGGCGTTGCTTTCGATAAAAAGAACAATCAGGAAGAAGCCAATAACTGGTGGAAAAAAGCGACTCAGGGATTAGAAGAACCAACGGCTGCGATTTTCTATAACGATCAGCAACCGGATAAAATTTTCTATCAGGGTCTTGCTTTCTTAAAATTAAATGATATTGCTGAGGCTAATAAACGTTTTGAAAAGCTTGTTGCCTATGCGCAAAAACATCTAAACGATCATGTTACGATTGACTATTTCGCGGTTTCATTACCCGATCTTATGATTTGGGAAGATGATTTAGATAAACGTAACAGAATTCACTGTTTGTACATGCAAGGTTTGGGACTTTTAGGTTTGGATAAAAAAGCCGAAGCTGAAGAAACTTTCAAAACAGTTCTTTCTGAAGAAAAAAGCCATTCAGGCGTTACCATACATTTGTCTTTATTGAAAAATGAAGAATCCGTTTCTGTTTAAGTTAGTATAGGTATTTAAACAGTTAGACCCGAAAGGCCTTAAAACTAGTCGGGTCTTTGGGAATAAAAAAAGGTTTGATGATTAATTTCATCAAACCTTTTTGTTTTTTTTTCTGAGCGTTGAATATGGCACGCGGATGACACGGATTCGCTTCGCGAAAACGCGGATATAAAACGGATTTTTTTTGCTTGCAATGGTTATTCACATTGTTGTCATCCTGAGGAACGAAGGATCACACTCGTAGATCGGCAAAGGTTATGTCTTTTCCTAGTGGAGCTTCTCGTGTGATCTCTCCTTCGTCGAGATGACA